>SBHH01000366.1 GCA_006226265.1 Alphaproteobacteria bacterium
TTATTTACAAAGCCACCGGTTATTTTATTAGGCGGAACATCGAATTTCTGAAAACGCTGGCGTGTTCAGAATGAATATTCAATAATGAAACAGCACTGAGTAACGGAGCATCATGGGAAGCGAAACTGTTCCACAGACAAAACTCGTCGGCGCGCTGGTCGGCGGCATCAGCGTGCTGAGATATCTCAGCGCCAGCAACAATCCCATCGGCGTTACGCAGGTCGCCCGCGACCTCAGCATCAACCCAAGCACCTGTTTCAATCTTTTGCGGACCCTGGTCCATGAAGGGCTGGTCGTCTTCAATCCGGATACGAAAACCTACCAGATCGGCCTTGGCCTGGTCGAAATCGCCCATTCGGCATTGAACGGCGCAAGTCTTGTGCGAATGATCCAACCGCTTCTCGACAGGATATCTGCGGAAAATCAGGTTACGGCTACCTTATGGCAGAAAGTACGGGAAGATCGGGTCATGCTGATTGCCACTTCGGGATCCGGGGCGGTTATCAGCATTCACATGAATATCGGTCAGCGCCTGCCCTGCTTCGTCGGGGCAATGGGCCGTTGCTTTGCCGCCTTTTCAAACATGAACAAAGCGCAATTGAAAGCGGCCTATTCGAAAATCCGTATCGAAAATCCGGTCCCGTTCGAGGATTGGTACGCCGGCCTGCCTGAAGTTCGCGAAAAAAGCTGCGCTATTGACGAAGGGAACTTCTCACGCGGATTTACCACAATTTCATCTCCCGTCTTCGATACGGAAGGTCACCCGACCATGACCATCAGTGCGGTTGCCGTGACAGCCCAGCTGGATAGAAGCGAAATTGAACGGCTGGAAAATGCCGTCAGAAATGCCGCCGCGCAAATTACGGCCGCCGTTCAGGGCATTCCACGCAGCAATTCTTCCTAACAGAAAATGGGATGAGCGAGAGGGAGGTCTGCGCTCATCCCGGTTTCGTCAATTCCCGAGGGTTTTGACATCGACTTTGGAAAGCACTTCATTCCAAAGCATATCCGACATCGCCTTGTTATCGTCCTTGATCGGTGCGAATTTCTTTTCCCACTTCTCGATCAGGGCGATCAGCGTATCCATCAGAGGTTCCGGATCAGCAATTTTATATTTGGTTTTTGCTGTTTCGATCACCGTTGCGCGGTCTGATTTCAGAAAGTCCGTGACGGATTTGCGAAGGCCTTCTGACGGCTGGATGAGCTCGACATGCTTCTCCTTCGCCATTTTGAGAACTTCCTCATCTTTGGCCATATAGCCTTTCGAGGTATCGATCAGGCCAATGGCGGCATTCTTCATCAGGATTTCACGCTCCGGAACCGACAGGGTCGCCCAGTATTTGGCGCTGACCGAGAAAATACCCCAGGAGCGATAGGTTCCGAGATCCAGCATGGTCGCTTTATGGGCAATATCCCAGATGCTATGGCTTTTCATGGCGCCAAGCGGCTGCATAACAACATCGACCTGACCACGAGACAGGGACTCATACATTTCACTCGACGGCATTGAAACCGGGATTGCACCGACGTAGTTCAACCAGCGGGCCCAAAGTGCGCCCGCGGCCCGGACTTTCATGCCCTTCAGGCTTTCCACCTTGCTGACATCTTCCTTGCCGAGCAACTCGTAAGTTGAGGTGCTCGCCGAACCGAGAACAACAAGCCCATTGCGCTTGTAATCTTCAAGGCAGCCTTTGCAATGCAGGAAATTAAATTCCGTGACCGCCGCGGAAATTGCAGGCGGATAACTGCCATAAATCGCCATATCGGCAATCAGGCTGGCATAGGGAAATTCCGCCGGATAATATCCAAACACGATCTGTCCGATATCGGCCACGCCGTCTCTCAGACCCTGCACCATGTTTTTACCACCAAGTAGCGAGCCGCCGGCATAGAGCTTGAACGACAGATCGCCCTTACTGTCTTTCTCAACCCGCTTCATGAACGGTACGGCGCCATATTCCACCACCGGATTCTTGGGCGAGAGAAACGTGGCGAAACGCCCCTGATCCTTCGCCATCGATGTGCCGGATAGCATTGTCGCAGCTGCAAGGGCCGCTCCCGCCATCAGGGTAGTGCGAAATAAAAACCGTCTTTTCATGACCTTAATCCTTTCCTTTTTCTTTTTTTCATTTACGCCAACGGTCAGTTCATCAACCGGGGCAACCACAGGCTTATTTCCGGGAAGGACAGCAACAGCGCCATCGTAATGACGTCCGCCACAAGAAACCATAATATTCCACGGAATATTGTAACAGTGGAGATCGCATCACCCACAATCCCCTTAATAACAAAGACATTTAGCCCGACAGGCGGTGTGATCAGGGCGATTTCCAGGAATTTGGCAATCAGGATGCCAAACCAGATCAGATTGATATCCGTCGCCTCGACAACCGGCAGAAAGATCGGCAGGGTCAGCAACATGATACCAATCGGGTCGAGAAACATACCAAGAATGAGATAGACGACGGCCATTCCCAGCAGCACCGTCATGGGACCGACCGCTGAATCCAGCACCAGGCCGGACAGAAAATCCGGAATGCCGGTCAGCGCAAGAAAGCGCGTCAGAATTGCCGCACCGATTGCGATGACAAAAATTGCTGCCGTGCTGATCAGCGTTTCCGAAACAGATTTCCGGATAAGATCGAAATTCAGCCTACCCCGTAGTCCGGCGACCAAAAAGGACAGAAATGCACCGACAGCCCCCGCTTCGGTCGGAGTAAATACGCCGATAAAAAGCCCGCCGATCACCGCAACAATGATCAGCAGAAGCGGCCATGTCTCTCCAAGGGAGACGAACCGTTCCCGCCACGTAGGGCTTAAATCCTTGTCGGGTGCAAGTTCCGGATTGATTTTGACGCGGACGACCACCATCGCAGCAAACATCAGCGCCGTGAGAAGTCCCGGAACAATGCCCGCAATAAATAACTGCCCGATCGGCACTTCGGCAAAAACGCCATAGATCAGCAACATGATGCTGGGCGGAATCATGGAGCCGATCGTCCCGGCCGCCGCCACGACACCGGACGCGAGCCCTTTATCGTATTTATAACGCAGCATTTCCGGCACGGCGATCCGGCCCATTGCTGCCGCGCAGGCAAGACTTGAACCGGTGACGGCGGAAAAGCCGGCACTTGCGCCGATGGAAGCGATGGCAAGCCCGCCAGGCAATGCGGAGAGCCAGAGACGCGCCGTTCGAAACAATCCGTCCGTGAGCTTTGCATGGTAAGCGACATAGCCCATCAGCAGGAACATCGGAACCGAACTCAAGGTCCAATGAGCCGCAAAATCATAGGGAATAGCGGTGATGATACCCCACATCGGCCCGGCACCAAGCAGGAAATATATCCCGGCCGCGCCGACAAACCCGAGGGCTACGCCCACCGGAACATAGCAGAGCATAAGGAAGATCATGATGGCCAGACCAACGAAACCGATCTGTAAATCACTCATCGAAATATTCTCCAGATACGGCATGATCTTCCGGTTCCGCGAAATCCGGATCGGTTACATAGCGCCAAAGCTTGTAAAGAAGAAGAAGAACAAGCGCACCGCATCCAAACGGTACGAAGAAGCGGCCCGGCCAGACGGTCACTTGCGCCTCACCCATCACATATTCGCCGATCCGGTATTTGCCAACGGCGTCGCCCCAGAGCCGCCAGGTCAGCGCAGCGAAATATATTGCC
>SBHH01000087.1 GCA_006226265.1 Alphaproteobacteria bacterium
CTCGGAGGGGGAAGAGGCCGTGATCACCGGCGACAGCATGCATCATCCTTGCCAGATTGCCCATCCCGAATGGTCCAGCACTGCCGACAGCGATCAGGACCAGTCCCGTCGCACGCGGGAGGAATTTTTGAAGAAATACGGCAATTCCGGCACCCTCATCATCGGCACGCATTTCGCGACGCCGACGGCGGGGCATCTGAAACAGGAAGAAAACGGCAGTTACTGGCTGAAGATCTGAACGGGCCGAATGAAACCGGGCGCACCACCGAAACGACAGGAAAAAACGAAATGAAACTCTATGATTTCCCGATGGCGCCAAGCCCGCGCCGCGTCAATGTCTTCCTCGCGGAAAAAGGCATCGAGATCGAAAAAGTCGAGGTCGACCTCCGTCAGGCGGAGCAGATGAGCGAGGCCTTCAAGCTGATCAATCCGCATTGCACCGTGCCGGTACTGGAGCTGGACGACGGGACCTATATTTCCTCGATCGATGCGATCAACCGGTATCTTGAGGAAATCTATCCCGAGCCGCCACTGTTCGGCACCAATGCGAAGGAGCGCGCCCTTATCAACGACTGGTGCCATTATATCAATGTGAACGGCTTCATGGCGGTGGCGGAGGCGCTTCGGAATTCCGCCTCCCGCATGAAGGACCGGGCAATCACGGGGCCGCATAATTTCGCGCAAATCCCGGAGCTTGCCGCGCGCGGGCGCGAACGCGTCGGCTATTTCTTTGAAGACCTCAATGCGCAGCTTGCGAAAACGAAATATGTCGCGGGCGATGCCTATTCGGTCGCCGATGTGGGGGCGATGGTCGTTGTCGATTTTGCGACCGGCATGGCGAAGATCGAGCTTCCCGAAAGCCTCACCAATCTCAAACGCTGGTACATGGAAGTTTCTGCCCGGCCAAGCGCCTCGGCCTGACAGCCAAAGGATTGAAAAGGGTCAGCCCCGGCGGCGGCGTCCGCCCCGGCGGCCCTTTCCACCCTCCGTATCGTCGCCTTTGGGCGCAGCGCCATGACCGTGGCCCGCGCCTTCCGGCAGGGCGATTTTCCAGACCGGGCCGAAGCGGGCCTCGATCGCCGCAAGATCGAGGGAAGGTTTCGGCTGATAGTCTTCCAGCGCCTTCGCCATGGCGGCAAGATGCGCATGGCTGGTACCACAGCAACCGCCAATGATGCGCGCGCCCGCATCGGCGGCAAGCCGCGCATAATCGGTCATCACTTCCAATGTGCCGCTATAGGTCAGCTCCCCGTCCTTAAATTCCGGAATGCCGCAGTTGGCTTTGGAGACAATGATGTCGCCCTCGCTTGCCGTTGATTTGAGGCCGAGCAGGGTATCCAGCATCTCGCCTGCGCCAACGCCGCAGTTTGCGCCCCAGCCAAGCGGACGGGGGGTCAGTTCGTGGCAATAATCGGTGAAGTCGCCGGGCTTGATGCCCATCATGGTGCGCCGGTTGGTATCGAACGACATGGTGCAGACATAGGGATGGCCCGTTTCGGCGGCGGCTTCGGCGGCGGCGCTCACTTCCTCGGTCGAGGACATGGTCTCGATCCAGAGGACATCCACGCCGCCCTCAATGAGGGCGTCGGCCTGCGCGCGAAAGGCGGCCTTCGCGGCCTCCGGCGTCAGTGATCCCATCGGTTCCATCAACTCGCCCGTTGGCCCCATGGAGCCTGCGACGACGACCGGGCGTGCCACCCGGTCGGCTTCCTCGCGGGCAATGCGCGCCGCCGCAACATTCAAGGCATGAACGTCGTTCTCCGCCTTGTGCAGCATCAGGCGATAGCGGTTGCCGCCAAAACTGTTGGTGAGGATGATGTCGGAGCCTGCCTCGACAAAGCCGCGATGGAGCGCGTGGATTTTCTCGGGCGCATCGCGGTTCCAAAGTTCCGGCGCATCGCCCGATTGAAGTCCGGCGGCAAAAAGGTTCGTTCCCACCGCGCCATCGGCCAGCAGAAAGGGTTTCGCATTCAGAAGCTGTTGCAGTTTGTTCGTCATGGGGCGGGCCTCGTCTTCAGGTTCAATTCGGCCCTACATGACACAGCGGGCGCGGCGCGGCAATGCAAAAGCGATGGAAAGCCTCCGCTTACGCCGTTGACGCAGACCCGCCATCATCCTCGGGCTTTTTCGTCGGCCGACGGGTGCGCGGCTTTTTTGGCGTCGGATCCTCGGCGATGATGATTACTTCTTCCTTCTCCTCTTCCTGCGGAGGAGAGGCGGGTGGTGGGGTTTTCTGGTCTGGCCAGGGGCCGACCGGGAAGGGGCGTACATCGCTTTCAAAGGAGAGAAACGCGACAAGCTCCCGGTTGTAATCGGCAAGGCTGCCGCCGAAAAGCTGAAGCTGAGGGAATGGAGTGCCGGTAAAGAGCGTCTTTAAAAACTGCAGGACAGAGATGACCAGCAGGACCAGGCTCGCGACCCGATAGGCGATGCCATAGAGGATCAGGTAGACAAGCCGGATCCAGGTTGAACTGGATGTCACATGCTCTTTCACATCGGGGGTTTCGTCACTCATTGCCTGCGCCTCCTTATATCTTGCCCATCGGGGGCAGGGGGATACCCCGCCCGTCCCCAATGTTAGATATACCTTGTATGTCCGGCATTCAAGGGAGGCGCCGGAAGGGGGCATCAGGCTTTGAGGCGCCCCGCGATCAACTCAATCGCGGCCTCGACCCCGCCCTTGCCATGGGGAATGCCAAGGGCCTTGAAGGCCGTCTCCATCACGCCGAGGGTGCCGAGCAGCATCGGCGCATTGATATGGCCCATATGGGCGATGCGGATGGCCTTGCCCGACAGCGCGGAAATCCCGACACCGATGATGGCGCCGCATTGTTCCTCGCAAAAGGCATGAAAGGCGGGCAGAACGCTTTCATCATGGACGCGGACGGTGGTCACGGAATTGGCCCGCTCTGCCTCTTTTTCGATGTTGAACTCGAAAATGCCGCCCTCGGCCCATCGGGTGACGGCGGCGCGGGTCGCATCGGCCAGAATCTGGTGGCGGGTGACGATTGCGTCGAGGCCTTCCGCCTTGATCAGTTCGAACGCCTTTTCAAGACCATAGAGCAGATGCACGGGGGGCGTGCCGGAATATTTCTGGTAATGCTCTGATCCGAGGCGCGCGGTCCAGTCCCAATAGGCGGTCCGGAGGTTAGCGGCTTCATGCCGTGCCATGGCCTTCTTGCTGGCGATGGTGAAGCTCAAACCCGGGGACATCATCAGGCCCTTCTGGCAGGCGGCGACCGTGACATCGACGCCCCAGTCGTCCATCCGGTAGGGCATGGTGCCGAGGGAGGCAATGGTATCCACCATCAGGAGGGCATCATGCCCCGCATTGTCGATGGCGCGGCGGATTGCCGGAATATCGTTTTGCACGCTGGTCGCGGTATCGATCTGCACGACCAACACGGCCTTGATATCCCCGCTTGTGTCGGCGCGAAGCCGTTCCTCGACCTTCGCCGGATCAACGGCAGCGCGCCAGCTTCCCGGCAGCACCTCGACATCGACGCCCAAGGTGGCGCCGCTCTGGCCCCAGCCGACCGCGAAGGACCCGCTTTCAAGCACCAGAACTTTGTCATCGCGGCAAAGAACATTGCTGATCGCCGCTTCCCAGGCGCCATGGCCGTTGGCGATAAAGATGAAGGGCGTGCCGGTTTTCGTGCCTGCGATTAATTTCAGATCGCGCATCAGGCCATCGGTGATGGTCACCAGATCGCCCTGGCGGATATCGATCGCGGGGCGCTGCATGGCGGCAAGGACGGCGTCGGGGACAGTGGTCGGGCCAGGAATGCTCAGGAATTGGCGGCCGTTTTTTACGCTCATGGATGGATGTTCCCTGGATGGAAGATAGTCAAGGAAGGATTGAGTTTAGTTTTATTTCTGCTGACTGCAATGCGAAAGCGGCAGGAATTATTCGTCGTCATCGGTCTTTTCCTTGCTGAGCGAGACCTGCACGGTGCTATAAAGCTGCTTGCTGGAGGTGCCGAGGCTGCCAAGCGGCAAAAAGTCTGCCTTCTGGCGACCGGACGGACGCTGGATAATCCGGAGGATTGTGAACAGTGTGAGAAGGGCAGAACAGGTGGTGATGTAATAGAACAGCCCGTTCGGGCCGACAATACCCATCACTTGCGAGGCGAGAATTGGTCCGAGGCTTGCGCCGCTGCCATAGGCGAGCAACAGCCCGGCGGAAACCTGCACCAGCCGGTCCTGATCGGCGAGGTCGTTCACCTGGGCCGCTGACATTGGATAAACCGTATAGCAGAAACCGCCATAGACCATGCAGACAAGGATCAGGGTCGTAATATGCGACTTGTCCGCCGCCCAGACGATGGCAAGGCTGCAGATGCCGGTCGCGATGGCTGCGAAAATGAGGATTGTGCGGCGGTCGAAATGATCCGACAGCCGGCCTACGGGAAACTGCAGCAGCATGCCGCCGATTAGGATGCTCGCCATGAAGGTCGAAATCTGGCTTAAGCTAAGGCCGATGGAGGCGCCAAAAATCGGTCCCATGGAATTGAGCGCGGAATTGGTAAGCCCGGCAATGAGGGTGCCGAGCACGCCAACCGGGGAAATGCCGATAAGGCTTCGAAATTTCATTCGCTCCGGCACCGAGGGTTTGGGCGCCGTTGCGCGGGTCAGCAAAATCGGCACCAGCGCGATCGAGAAGATGATCGAGGCGATGGAGAAAAGCTGGAAACTGGCCGGGTTGGCGACGGTGATCATGAACTGGCCGCAACCGGCACCCAGATAGTTCGTCGTCATGTAAAGCGACAGCACTTGCCCGCGATTGGCATTGGTTGAGCGTTCATTGATCCAGCTTTCGACGATCATCACCATGCCCGCCATGCAGAAACCGGCGATGGCGCGAAGGCAGAACCAGGTGACGGGGTGGATGATCAGCACATGGGCAAGGACGGCGACCGACATGACCGAGGCGAAAGCCGCGAAGGATCGAATATGGCCTGCGCTTGCCACCACCCGGACGGCATAAAGCGCGCCGAGGAGCATGCCGATGAAGAAGCCCGCCATGATAACACCGGTGATCTCGGTCGAGAAACCTTCCAGCTTGCTGCGAAGGCCGAGCAGGGTGCCGAACATCGCATTGGCGACCATCAGGAGGCCATAGCTCAACAGGAGCGAGAAAACGGATTTGATGGCGGTCCACATGATCAGGCGTGCTGCTGTTCGGGACCGGTGCGCCGCAACGTCCAGAACATGCAGAGAAGCGAGATCGCACCGAGCACAGCGAAAGCGGCGACGAGCGGCAGGACCGTGCCGTTGAACATCTGCGCAATCAGGGTGCCGAGCCCCATCGAGACGAAGGTGGTGATCGAGCCGACAACCGCCGCCGCGACCCCGGCGATATGACCGAGCGGCTCCATCGCCATGGCGTTGCAATTGCCGAACAGAATGCCGAGGCAGAAGAAGGAAATCATCAGATAGCCAACCATGACGGGAAGCGGCGGCGGTCCGTCAAGCGCCAGGGTGTAAACAAGGAACCCTGCCGAAAGGACGGTCAGGGTAGTAAGCGCATAATAGGCCAGCCGTCGCATGCCAAGTCGCATGACCAGCCGGGCATTGACGAAGGAAGCCATGCCAATGGCAATCGCCAGAAGTCCGAAATAGACGGCGAACAGGTCGCCAACCCCGTAAATATCCTGAAAGATCTGCTGCGACATCGTCAGATATCCCAAAAAGGCGCTGAATACGAAGCCGCCCACCATGGTGAAGCCGAAGGCGATCCGGTTCATGAAAACCTCCCGGATGGCGCGCGCCGTCCGCCCAAGCGACAGTTTCGTGCGTTTCTCCGGTACAAGCGTTTCCTCATGCCGGAGTGCGAACCATATCAGCGCCGCGAGGCCGAGGCCAAATAAAACGGCAAAAATCATGTGCCAGTTGCCGATAAAGAGGATCGACTGGCCGAGCGCGGGCGCAAGGATCGGCACAAGAATGAAAACCGTCATGACGAGGGAGACGAAGCGCGCCATCGCCCGTCCTTCATACTGATCGCGGATGAGGGCGAGGGTGACGATGCGCGGGCCTGCGACGCCTAAACCTTGTAGGAAACGGCCAAACAGCATCATCTCGAAATTCACGGCGAAGATGGAGGTCAGGCAGCCGATAAGAAACAGGCCAAAGCCGAAATAGATGGCGGGTTTGCGGCCCGTGCTGTCGGACACTGGCCCATAGAGCATCTGTCCGATGGCCATACCGAAAAACAGGAACGTGACGATATATTGCCGTTCGTTCGCGCCTCCGGCCTTCAAATCTCCCGCAATATCGGCGAGTGCTGGCAGCATGACATCAATCGAAAGCGCGACCATCGAAATCATCAGAGCGAGCAGGCTGACCTGTTCTACAAATCCGAGTTTTGCGGAATAACGAGGGGCGGACAAGTTTCGCTCCGTTTGTGACAGATAAAATGGCTTTAAGGCCTCGGCGAACCGAACGGGGAGCGCAATCGAGTCCGCCATCCGGATCGGGAATTGCCCCACTATAAAGAAAAAATTGCCGCGGGAAACAGATTGTTTTTGCTCAAACAGATTTTTGATTCCGGCAGGGAATACGCAAACTCTGCGGCCCCGATCTTTTCACATTTGCTTGGCGCGCGGACTGGGGTAAGCTGGACGGCGGGAGATATAAAGGCAAGTCAGCATAACAAGAATAAAGGGGGAGGCCTTTTATGACTTCGTCGATTGATACGCCGTTAAGCGGGCTTGATGCACGCTTGGCCCGGTTGCCGTTTTTCTACGGCTGGGCGGTTGTGGCCATTGTCTTTATCACCATGGGGATCGGCGTCAACGTGCGGACCTCCTTCTCGCTGCTGTTCCCGGCGATCCTGAAGGAATATGGCTGGGACCGCGCGACAACAGCAGCGGCCTTCTCCGTCGGCTTCTCGGTTGCCGCGATCCTCTCTCCGGTGCTGGGCAGATTGCTGCAGACGGTTGCGCCGCGCTTTCTGCTCTCGCTCTCCGCGATCACGGTGAGCCTTGGTTTCATCCTTTCGACTTACGCGACGATGCCCTGGCATTTCTACCTCACCCTTGGCGTCCTGATGGTTGGAACCGGCATTACGCTTACCTATGTCGGGCAGTCGATGTTCCTGCCGAACTGGTTTCATCGCCGCCGGGGACTTGCGGTCGGGCTTGCCTTTTCCGGCGTCGGGATCGGCTCGATCATCCTGATGCCGCTCATCCAGGACACGATTACGGATCAGGGCTGGCGCAGCGCCTGCTGGCTGATGGCGGGACTGTTACTGATTGTTGTTTTGCCGCTCAACTTCTTTTTGCAGCGAAAGGAGCCCGCCGATATTGGGCTTTACCCCGATGGCGATGCGGCGCCCGACAAGGTGCAGACGGCGGCGCAGATGGCGGCCGCCGACCCGGTTGTCGATGCCGTCTGGACCAGTACCGACTGGACCCTGAAGAAGGCGATGAAAACCGCCCCTTTCTGGTGGCTGTCGCTTGCCTGCTCGACGGCGCTTTATATCTGGTACGCGGTGCAGGTGCATCAGACCAAATATCTGATCGAGATCGGCTTTTCCGATATTGCCGCGGCTTCCGCCCTGGGTCTTGTCGGCTTTGCCGGTGTGATCGGACAGATTTATCTGGGCGGCCTGTCCGACAGGATCGGCCGGGAATGGGTCTGGACCATTTCTAGTTTCGGCTTTCTCTTAAGCTGTATCCTGCTTCTGGTGATGGAATATATTCCGAGCACCTTGATGATGTATGCCATGGTGATCCTTCAGGGCGGGTTCGGCTATGGACTGGCCACCGTTTTTGGCGCCATGCCGGCCGATCTTTATCAGGGGCGGGGCTATCCGGTGATTTTCGGCGTCGTTAGTACCATGGCGCTGGTTGGCGGCGCGGTCGGCCCCTGGATTACCGGTCTTCTCTACGATGCGAACGGGAATTACCATGCCGCCTTCTATCTGCTGATCGCCCTTTCGCTCCTCTCGATCCTGTCGGTCTGGATGGCGGCGCCCCGAAAGCGCCGCCTCGTTGCGGGTCAGGCAAGGAAGCGTGCGCTTCGGGCGCAGACAATGTGAAATCTGAGACAAAAACGGAAAGAAGAATGACGATAAAGAGCAAGACAGCCGTTGTAACCGGTGCGGGCGCCGGGATCGGCCGGGCTGTGGCCCTTACCCTTCTTGGCGCGGGATATCAGGTTGCCCTTGCGGGCCGGAACCGGAAGACGCTTCAGGAAACGCTGGACTTATCGGGCGACAAGGCGTCTTCGGCCCGCGTGGTGCCAACCGATGTTACCGATCCGGCGGCGGTGGAGAATCTGTTCAGCGTCGTGAAAGCGGAATTCGGGCGTCTCGATCTCCTCTTCAACAATGCAGGCATCGGCGCGCCGCCCGTCACCCCGGACGAGCTTGACATCTCGACCTGGCAGAATGTCGTGAATACCAATTTGAACGGCTCCTTCTATTGTGCGCGAGCGGCCTTTGCCATGATGCGGGCGCAGGACCCCATGGGCGGGCGGATCATCAATAACGGCTCCATCTCCGCCCATGTGCCGCGCCCCTACAGCATCGCCTATACCTCAACCAAGCATGCCATCACGGGCTTGACGCGGAGCCTTTCACTCGACGGGCGGCCCTTCGATATCGCCTGCGGCCAGATCGATATCGGCAATGCGGCAACGCCGATGACCTCGGTCATGCAGAAGGGCGTACCGCAGGCCAATCTCACGATGGCGCCGGAGCCCACCATGGATGTCGAAAATGTCGCCTCTGCCGTTCTCTATATGGACAGCCTCAGCCTTGACGCGAATGTGCAGTTCATGACCATCATGGCGACGAAAATGCCCTATATAGGCAGGGGGTAGCAGGTCTTTAAAACAGCCTGCGCCCGCCTATATAAGAATGATCGTTCCAGAATAGAGATTGGAAAATCAAACGCCATGACTGAACCACGCTACGTTACCGGCCTTGTCCAGTCCGAGGTCGCCTCGGACGGGGCGGGCGTGAAGCTCCGCCGGTCCATCGGGACAGGCCATCTGTCGGAGCTTGATCCTTTCCTGCTGCTTGATAATTTCGGCACGGAGAACCCCGACGATTATATCGCGGGCTTCCCCTCGCATCCGCATCGCGGGTTCGAGACGGTTACCTATATGATCGACGGGCAGATGCGGCATAAGGATTCGACCGGCGCCGAAGGCGTGCTGGGTCCCGGCAGCGTCCAGTGGATGACGGCGGGCCGCGGCATCGTACATTCGGAAATGCCCGAACAGAAGGAAGGCCGGATGAGCGGCTTTCAGCTCTGGGTCAATCTGCCGGCTTCCGATAAGATGTGTGACCCGCGCTATCAGAATATCGATCCGGAAGATGTGCCCATCGTGACGCTCGATAAAGCGGTTCTGCATGTCCTTGCGGGCGAGGTCGAAGGGCTGGATGGCCCCGTTGCGGGCCCTGTGACGGGGGTTGCGACGGATCCGATCTATCTCGATATCACCTTGTCGCCGGGCGGAAGCTACACCCACGCCATCCCTGAAGGACATACGGCTTTCGCCTATGTGTTCGACGGGGCGGTGGAAATCGAAGGCGAACGGGTCGAGAAAGATCATCTTGCCATTCTCTCCGATGGCGACAGCGTGACCCTTCAAAGCGCGAAGGGCGGACGGGCAATCCTGGTTGCCGGGCGGCCGCTCGGTGAGCCGGTGGCCCGCTACGGTCCCTTCGTGATGAATACCTATGCTGAAATCCAGCAAGCGGTTCATGATTTCCAGAGCGGGAATTTTTGACCCCTTCATCAGCTTGATTGCCGCCGGAAAGCCCGCTAGGCTCTCCGGCGGTTTTAACTGTCACACCCCAAGAATGACGAATAGACGAAAAGGATTGCGCCGATGACGACGCCCGATATTGCCTCCTCCTTCACCCTGCCCTGCGGCGTTAAAGTCAAGAACCGGATCGCCAAGGCACCGATGACGGAAGGCTTGGCCGATCCCATGAACCGGGCAACGAAGCGGCACGAAACGCTTTACGGCAAATGGGCGGAGGGCGGTTCCGGGATCCTCATTACCGGCAACGTGCAGGTCGACCGCCGCTTTCTGGAGCGGCCCGGCAATGTCGTGATCGACAATAACGGCGGGCTGGAGGAACTGCGCGCTTTTGCGAAGGCGGGTACGGCCAACGGTACGCTTCTTTTCATGCAGATCGGCCATGCCGGGCGGCAGACGCCGCGCCGGGTGAACCCGGTGCCGGTCGCGCCCTCCGAAATTCCGATGACCTTGCCCGACGCGGCTTTTGGCCGTCCGCGCGCGTTGTCCGCGGAAGAAGTGAAGGATGTCATCCGTCGCTTTACCCATGTCGCAAGCGTTGCGAAGGAAGCGGGTTTCTCCGGCGTGCAGGTGCATGGCGCGCATGGCTATCTCATTTCCGAATTCCTCTCCCCGCTCGCCAACCAGCGGACCGACAAATGGGGCGGCAGCCTGGAAAACCGCGCCCGTCTCTTGCGCGAAACCGTGCGTTCCATCCGCGCGGCGGCCGGGCCCGATTTCCCGATTTCGGTGAAGCTCAATTCCTCCGATTTCCAGAAGGGCGGGTTCAGCCATGACGAATGCCTGCAGGTCGTCAAATGGCTGGAGGAGGACAGCGTCGATCTTCTCGAAATCTCCGGCGGCAATTATGAGAACCCGGCGATGATGATCGGTGGGCGCGGGGCCGATGAAATCCGCGGGACGACCATCGCGCGAGAAGCCTATTTCATGGATTATGCGAAGGGCATCCGCGCCGCGACGAAGGTTCCCCTCATGGTGACCGGCGGCTTCCGGAGCCGGGAGGCCATGAATGCTGCCCTCGCCGAAGGCAATATCGATGTTATTGGCATCGGCCGCCCGCTCTGTGTTGACTGGGATGCGCCCGCGAAACTCATTTCGGGCGAAATTGACACGGCCAAGGCCTATGAGCGGGAAATCAGCCCGTCAAAAGCCGCGCTCGGCTGGTTCTGCCTCAATATCATCCGCATTGCCGACGGGAAGGAGCCGGACAGAACCATGACCGGCGATCAGGCCATCACCGCCTATCTCGAAAACGAGGAAGCCACCGCCTCCGCACTTCAGGACCGTGTCCTCGACTGACAATCGGGGCGCGCCTTGATTTGCATCAATCGCGCGACTACATAAGCAGAGTATAATAATCGGCATGTATTCCTTGCATTAAGGAGGTGTCGCATGTTTGGGAAGCCGTCAATCATGACCCGGATTGCCGTTGGCAAGGGCGTCGGGCTGATCTTTGGACTTATGGCCTTTTTCATGATTCCTGCGTTCGCGCCGGGCGTTAGTCCGCTTATCCACTGGGGCGTCCTCTTCTGGTATGTCACCATGGGCGCCATCATCGGGATGTACGGGGTGCTCAACTGGAATCCGATGCTGAAATTCTCCATGCCCTGGTGGGTTATGGGGCCGTTGATCGGGGGCTGGATGAATTTCGTACTGGCCTTTTTCGCCTATGACGCCTTGCGGACAATTACCATCTCTTTCTTCGGTGCGGCGGGCACCGGCATTTCGCCCTTCTGGATCGTACTGGAAGGCGTGATCATTGGCGGGATCATCGATTATCTCTGCACCCGGTTTGGCGGCGAAGGGATTGAAACCGTCACGGCGGTGACACCGCCCGAAAAGGGCGGCGCTTCCCTAAGTCATTAAGATGGACGTCGTGGCGGGCTTCAGGCCTGCCGCGCAATTTCCTTTTCCACCGCCTCAAGACGGTCCTTGCCGAAGAACATTTCATCGCCGACGAAGAAGGTGGGCGCGCCGAAATTCCCCCGCTCGACCGAGCGGTTGGTGTTCGCAATCAGCTTGTCTTTGATCCCCTGATCCTGCATGCGGGCGAGGATATGCGCGCCATCCAGCCCGGCCTTGTCGAGCCGTTCGCCGATCACCGCCGGATCGTCCATTTTAAGGCCTTCCTCCCACATCGCGGCGAAGACGGCCTCGTTATAGGCGGGGAGGATGCCTTCCTCCCCCGCGACCAGGGCGCCCCGCATGATCTGCACCGTATTGACCGGAAAGTTCGGGTTCATCTGGAACTTGGAAAGATTGCGATCGCGGATGAAGCGCGCCATTTCGGTCCGCATATATTTCATTTTGAGCGGGATCTCTGCAAACTGCTGCATCGGCGATGAATTGTTCGCGAGCTTGAAGACGCCGCCCAGCAAAATCGGAAAATAGGTGAAGGAAACCCCGGTCCGCTTTTCGATTTCCGGAATGATCCGATGGCTGCAATAGGCGTTGGGGCTGCCGAAATCGTAATGAAATTCCACCTGAACCGTCATTTTTATTTCCTTTTTATTGGTCTTGTCATGGTTTCAGTCTGGACCTTGACGGGGAAATAGACAAGATTAGTCTTGTCCCTCTCGCAAATTAATAATGAAAAGGAGTAGCAGGATGAATGAAGTGACGGATTTACGCGCCGGCTTCTCGGCGATGACCGAAGCGAATGCTGGCGATTACGAAATCATTTCGGCCAGTTTCAAGAGCTATTCGAAGGGGCTTGCGGATCGGGTGCTGGATCATCTCCGCCTTTTGGAAGGAGATTTCGGCGGCTTCCCGGTTGACCGGCTGGAACATTCGCTGCAGACCGCGACGCGCGCCCATCAGGATGGCCAGGACGAGGAATATGTCGTTGCGGCACTTCTGCATGATATTGGCGACACCCTCGGCACCTTCAACCACTCGGATATAGCGGCCTCGATCATGAAGCCCTTCGTCTCGGAACGGCTGCACTGGATTCTGGAGAAACACGGCATTTTCCAAGGCTATTACTTCTTCCATTATATCGGCCTGGACCGGGATATGCGCGAGCAATATCGCGGCCATCAGCATTTCGAGGATTGCGCCCATTTCTGCGAGGCTTACGACCAGTCCTCCTTCGATCCGAAGTTCAAATCAGCGCCGCTCTCCTTCTTTGAGCCGATGGTGCAGCGCGTGATGGCGGCGCCGAAGCAGTCGATCTACGTCTCGGAATAGGAAAAGCAGGAAACGGGCTTAACCGGCTTTCTAGAATTTTGTCGCGGCGGCGGGCGGGGTTTTCTCCGCCCGGCTCACCCGCAGTTCGCGGTGCGAGATATAGGTCGCCGCGCCGACGATGACGGCGCCGCCGATCAGTACGAAGGGATCAAGCCCCTCATCAAACAGGATAACCCCCAAAATTGTCGCCCAGACCAGCTGTAGAAAGCCAAGCGGTTGGGTAACGGTGATCGGTGCCGCCTGAAAGGCGCGGGTAATGCTGTAATGTCCACTGGTTGCGACAACGGCGGCGACAGCAAGCCAGCTCACCTCATATGTCGTTGGCGGCCGCCATTGATAGAGCGCCACCGGGAAAAGCGCGATGGTGCAACCAAGCGACAGCATACCAACGATAAGGGAGGAATTCTGGGTTTCCGTCAGCTTCTTTGCGATCAGGAAGGAAACGGCAAAAAGCGGTGTTGCACAAAGCTGGGCCAGCTGGCCGAGGCTGATGTCCTGAAATCCGGGCCGGAGGATGATCAGTGCCCCGAACAGACCGCAGACAACGCCGCCGATCCGCCGGACGTGCAATTTTTCTCCCAGAAAGAGGGCGGCGCCGATGGTGACGAAAATCGGTGCGACATAGCCGATGGCTGTCACCTCGGCGATTGGAATGCGGGCCATGGCGTAAAACCAGAGCATGACGCCGACACCATGCACCAGTCCGCGAACGGTAAAAAGCTTGAGCGCCCTCGCATCCGGCATTCCGCGCCAGCTTTTTACCACCATCGGCAGAATGACAAGCGTACCGAGAAAATAGCGAATGAAGGCCGCTTCCGGCGCGGGCAGGGCAGAGCCGAGATGGCGGATGATGCAGGTCATGCCGACGAACAGAAGGCTGCTGAGAACCATCCAGCATATGCCCTGCAGGGTCTTGCTGCCTTTCAGGCTCTCGGAGACAGACATATTCGAAACCTTTTTTGTTCTTTATTTTATAAATCTGCGGGGCGCATGAGGGATTAGGGAACAATCGGGGTCATTAGACAACTCTTTTTTTCGCCTTTCTGCAATCCGGGAGCCATGCCATTCGATATATGCCGCCGCATCGAAAAAATCGGAATTTCTTCTGCTGCGCGGTGCCGGAAGGATTGCTCCGGCGGGTTTTCTTTTAGTGAAGCTGTTGGAAAAAAACGGCTTTTTCTGAATTTAATCGAACCGTATTTAACTTTTATTAGGGAAATGAATTTATAGATCACTTCTGTAAATGTAAGTGTGATTGAGTTGATCTGTAGAACTGCCGAGCTAGTATGTTGCTGATTTCTGCCCTTTTTTCGCCAAGCTTGCTTGTGTTTGTTGGCGTTGCGTCGATACCGGTCTTTCTATTCTGGTGCCGCAAGCGCCTGTCGGCGGTCGGGAAGGGGTATTATCTCATTCTTAGCGGTGTTGCGGTTCTCACTCTTGCCCTGTTCGCCGACTATATGAAGGATGTCCTGATCGGCTTTAACGAGACGGGCGGGCAGACATTCCACTATGCGCTCCAGTTCGAAACGCTGAACGCCCTGCTGCTTTATCTTCCCGGCAGTATTCTGGTGGCATGGGGATTATCGACCTTCCTGCCGGCGGTCCAGCGCCTGAGTGCGGAAATCGGGCTTCGCAAGGAAACCGAGCGGGAACTTCTCCAGGCGAAAACCGATGCCGAGATCGCCAATGCCACGAAATCCCAGTTCCTCGCGAATATGAGTCATGAACTCCGGACGCCCCTTAATGCCATTCTCGGCTTCTCCGACATCCTGAAGAATGAATCTTTCGGCGGCATCGGCATGCCGATCTACAAGGAATATGCGGAGGATATCCATTCGTCGGGCAAGCATCTTCTGGATCTGATCAATGATATTCTGGATGTTGCGAAGATCGAGGCGGGCCGGCTGCAACTCAGCGAAGAGGTGATCGAGGTCAAGTCCGTGGTCAGAACCTGTACCAACATGCTGTCCCTGATGTCGGAGGAGGCCGAGGTCAAGCTGAAGGTCGAGATGCCCGACGATCTGCCGGATCTCTATGCGGACAATATCCGGTTGCGCCAGATTCTTTCCAATTTGCTGTCGAATGCCCTGAAATTTACCAATCCCGGCGGCTCCGTCACGGTGAAGGCCGGATTGAACGAATATGGCGGCCTTTATATCTCCGTTGCGGATACCGGAATCGGCATTGCCGCGGACGATATCGAGACGGCCCTTTCCCAGTTTGGTCAGGTCAAGAACAAAACCGCACGGAACCAGAACGGCACCGGTCTCGGGCTGTCCCTGGTTCAGTTGATCCTGGAGGAACACGGCGGTACTTTCGAATTTTCGAGTACGCCGAATGTCGGCACCCGGGCGACGGCGAATTTCCCCTTCTCCCGTTTGCGCCCGCGCACCTCTGCCCGTCCTGTAAAGAATGCCGGGGATGCCTTTATGAAGCGCGAGGCCTGAGTACCGGCCTTGCCGGTCAGCTGTGCTCGCCGGTCAATCCCTTATGGGCATCCTTGCCCCACAACTCTTCCACCCGCCGGTCTCGTCCGCAGCTGAAGCGGTAGAATTTATAGCGGACCGGGTTTTTCTGATAGTAATTCTGGTGATAATCCTCGGCCGGATAGAAGGCCGTGGCGGGAATGATTTTCGTCGCGACGGGTTTTGGCAACATGCCGGATTTATCCAGTGCGGCTTTGGCGCCCTCGGCAATTTTCTGCTGTTCGTCGTTCATCGTGAAAATGGCGGTGCGGTAACTGTCGCCCCGGTCGCAAAACTGCCCGCCCGCATCGATCGGATCGACGCTGTGCCAGAAGATATCGATCAGCTCCGCGTAGCTGGCAATCGCCGGGTCAAAAGTGATTTTGACCGATTCATAATGGCCGCTGCCGCCCGCCGAGACGATCTCGTAATCCGGATTGTCAACATGGCCGCCGGTATAGCCGGAAACGGTCTCTTTGACGCCCGGCACCTTGTCGAAATCGGATTCGGCGCACCAGAAACACCCCCCTGCGAAAATCGCGGTTTCCGTCTTCTCCGCGGCCGGGGCTGAAGCCGCGCCCGAAGCGAGAGCCCCCATCCCGATGGCCAGGGAAAGACATAACGCAGTCAAAAATCGACGGCACATTCCGGAAAACTCCTTTGATTAAGCTTTCCGTTAAAACTGGCAAAGACACGCGCAAAATGCCAGAGCATCTCGCGATAAATTGACCGCAAGTGAAGATTGTTGCCGGTGGCAAAAGTCAGGCGGCCATTATTACTTGCGGCATGACCGGACCGAAAAGGCAGTCGCCCGCCATTGTCATCGGGTTCATTGCCCGGTGGATGCCTCTACAAACGTTGAGCGCGGGTTGCATGGCTGTCCGGTTGTTCTCCCCTGTTATTGCCTGGACGGCGAAACCAGTCTTCCCGGTCTAGTCGGCGTAACCTGGCATCTGACGGTCCAACTTTCGCAACAGCGCCTTCCAGGCCATGTCGGCAATGCCGGGCAGGCCGGTCGTGCCCTGCTGCGCAGTCAGATCGCGGACGCTGTCGGCGGGGTAATGCAGCTTTCGATCTCCCGCAAGGCTCGCGACCTGCATCTCACAGGCCCGTTCGAGAAAATACATTCCCAAGAATGCCTCGGCAACCGAGGGGCCGAGCGCAAGTGTGCCATGGTTCCAGAGCAGCATGAGGTTCTTGTCGCCCAAATCCTTTTGCAGGCGCGGCCGTTCGGAATGATCGAGGGCGATGCCCTCATATTCGTGATAGGCGATCTGTTCGCGGATGACGAGGGATGTCTGGTTGAGCGGCATCAGTCCCTCCTCCTGCGTCGCGACGGCGGTGCCGGCGGCGGTATGCAGATGGATGACGCAGGCCGCATCGTGGCGCACCTCATGCACGGCGGAATGGATGGTGAAACCGGCTGGATTCACCGGATAGGCGCTTGTTCCCACGATCTCGCCGTCCATATCGATCTTGACGAGGGAGGAGGCGGTGATTTCCTCGAACATCATGCCGTAGGGATTGATCAGGAAGTGATCCTCGTCGCCTGGCAGACGGGCCGAAATATGGGTGAAGATGAGGTCGTCCCAGCCGAACATGGCGACCAGCCGGTAGGCTGCGGCCAGATCGACCCGGAGTTGCCATTCTTCGTCGCTGACGCTGTTCTGACGCAAACCATTCTTTTTAATGGGGCTGACACTCATTCCAGGCTCCTCTCCGTGCGTTATTTTTTATGTCCGGATTCTGCAGAAAGCTGCTGCCGGGGGCTATCCCTGTTATTTCAGTTTTTGTTAGTTTAACGGATTTATGCCTCCACATCCAACCTTCTCTTTGGGTTAATAAAAGCTAACCTCTTTTTAATAATTCTTTGCTAATCCTGTCATTTCTGACCGAAATCCGTTTAACAGAGGAGCCGGAAGGCTTGGGTGGTATGGTAAAAAAGATGATGGGAATTTTCCCGAAAATGCTGGGAATTTTCCCGAAATGGAAGACGAAGTCCGTGAAAGCGGAGGCCGTTACAGAAACAGCTCAGACGGCAAAGGAAGTCAAATTCACCAAATTCGGAATTGGTGCACGGCTTCTGGCTGCCTTTTCGGTGGTTACATTGCTGACCATTCTGATGGCTGTCGTCAGCTGGTTCAGCCTCGGGTCCTTGACCAAAGCGGAGGCTGAGCTGATTGCGACACGTATTCCGTCCATTACGCTTTCTCTCAAGCTTGCCAATGAAACGTCGCAGCTTACCTCTTCCGCGGCGAAGTTGAAGGCCAGCAAGACGGAATCGGAACGAAACCAGAATTACAAGATTATCAGGGCGTCCATTTCAAGCGTCTCTCAACGTCTGAAAAATATTCAGAAAATCCGGGGCGGCAACAGCAAGGCCCTCGACGATATGGCAAAGGATCTGGAAGGCCTGTCGAAAAACTTCGCCCGCCTTAATGACGAAGTGAAACATCGTATCACTCTGAATAAGGAATTGGGCGGTGCGGGACCACGCCTTTCTGTCGACAAGGATATTCTTGATACGGAACTGGGATCCCTTCTCCTGCCGCTTCGCATGGAGATGATCCAGAATGCCGACAACTGGAATGAGCTTCTCGATAAATCCGTGAAGGAGGCCCGGGATGGCTCGTCTCCGTCCTATGACACCGATGAACTGTCGGGTAAAGGGCTAGATCTTCTCAGATTTCAGGAAAGTGTCTTTTCCTTCAAAAGCAAGGGTTACCTGATGATCAGCCTGCTGATTCAGTGCA
>SBHH01000124.1 GCA_006226265.1 Alphaproteobacteria bacterium
TGCCATTGACAGGGGCAATATGGCGCGCAGGATCAATCATCCCTTCCGGCAGGTGATAGCGGCGCGCGAGCCAGCCCGCAATCGCGGCGCGAAGTTCCGGTGTGCCGCCGATCGGCGGATATTTCCCGTAAAGATGCTCATTCGCGCGCAAGGCATCGATCATCAGCTGCGGCGGCTTGTGCTGCGGCTCGCCAATGGTCAGCAGCATGGGGGTGAGTCCCTCTTTCGGGGCAAGCGGATCGAGAAGCTGGCGCAGCGCTTCAAACGGGGAGCCGCGAAGGGTAAGCAAATCTGGGTTCAACATCGAAGTCGGAGCCGTTACATAAGGGTGAAAGCGGCCCCGAATCTAGTGAAATCACGCCCCCGGCACAACCACTTTAGACGGATGCAATCAAGAAAGCCGGTGCGGCGGGCAGAGGAGAGCGCCCGCCGCGGCTGGTGCCTTGAAGATCAAGGGCTGCTAGCGCAAATCTTCTTCGGGATAAGCGCCAATCTTGTGAATGCTGAGATCCGCGCCTTCGAACTCCTCCTCACCCGAAAGCCGGATGCCGAGGGTGAGTTTCAGAAGACCGTAGACGACAAATCCGGCAAGCAGCGCATAGACGCATCCCGCAAGGCTGCCGGCAAGCTGAGACGCAAAACTCACCCCGCCAAGCCCGCCGAGGCTTTCAAGCCCGAAGATCCCGGCGGCGATCCCGCCCCAGAGACCGCAAAGACCATGAAGCGGCCAGACGCCCAGCACATCGTCGATCCGGAGGCGGTTCTGGCAGAAGGTGAAGGCAGCAACGAAAAGGGCGCCTGCGATCCCGCCGGTCACCAGCGCGCCCACCGGATGCATGATGTCGGAGCCTGCGCAAACCGCGACGAGGCCGGCGAGCGCGCCGTTATGTACAAAGCCCGGATCGTTCCGCCCAACGACAAGGGCCGTGATGATGCCGCCCACCATGGCCATCAGCGAATTGACCGCCACCAGGCCGGAAATCCCGCCAATTGTTTGCGCACTCATGACGTTAAAGCCGAACCAGCCGATGCAGAGAATCCAGGAGCCGAGGGCGAGAAAGGGAATGTTGGAGGGCGGAATGCCGATCACCTTGCCATCCTTCGTATAACGTCCCCGCCGGGGCCCCAGAAGCAACACCGCGCCGAGCGCGACCCAGCCGCCCACCGCATGCACGACGATGGAGCCTGCGAAATCGTGGAAACCGGCGCCAAACGTCGCCTCCATCATTTCCTGAAGGCCGAAGTTGCCATTCCAGACCAGCCCTTCGAAAAAGGGATAGATGAGCGCCGTCAGGACCGCCGTCGCCATCAATTGCGTCCAGAATTTCGCCCGCTCCGCGATCCCGCCCGAGATAATGGCTGGGATGGCGGCGGCAAAGGTCAGAAGGAAGAAAAACTTGACCAGATCATAGCCGTTCGAAGCAAAAATGTACCCCTCGGCCTCGACCTCGCCGGAGAGGACGGCAGCATTCACCAGAAAATCAATACCGTAGGCGATGGCATAGCCTACGAAAAAATAGCAGACGGTGGAAATGGCGAAATCGGTCAGGATTTTGACCAGCGCATTGACCTGGTTCTTGCGGCGGACGGTGCCGACCTCCAGAAAGGCGAAACCGGCATGCATGGCAAAGACCAGAATGGCGCCCAAAAGCACGAACAGAACGTCCGTGCCTGAAATTCCCTCAGACATTCAAAAGCTCCCTCATGTATCACCCGCGTTGGGGCGCGGATGCCTCACATACTTCAAGGAGCGTGCCAAACGGAATTTGGCGAAAAATTCAGCAATTTCGGGAAAGGCGTGCCGTAAAAAGACGACATCTGCCCAAATCTTGGTCACTTAACTGACCAAAATTTAAGCAGATGCCTTTCGGGTGCGCAGATATGACGGCTCATATCTGCGCAGTATCGGGATCAGAGAGACTGTGATCCCTGTCCGAATTCCGGATAGGCCTCAAGCCCGAGCTCGGCCTTGTCGAGACCCATGATCTCGTCTTCCTCGGAAGAACGGATCCCGACGGTATATTTGAGGGCCAGCCAAAAGATCGTGCTGAGCACCAGAACGAAGACGCCGATGGCGATCACGCCGGTCAGCTGCGTCAGGAAAGTTGCATCCGGGTTGGAGATGGCCACGGCCAGCGTACCCCAGATACCGGCACAGAGATGGGCCGGAACCGCCCCGACGACATCGTCAATTTTCAGCTTGTCCATCAGCGGAACGCCGAAGACAACAATCGCACCACCGATACAGCCGATGATGATGGCAAGGCCAACCGTCGGATGCGCGGGCTCGGCCGTGATCGAGACAAGGCCGGCAATGGCGCCGTTCAATGCCATGGTCAGGTCGACCTTCTTATACATCAGCTGGGTCAGGATCATCGCCGTGATTGTGCCACCGGCGGCGGCCATATTGGTATTGGCATAGACATTCGACATTTCGATGGCGCTCGCGGCAGAACCGAGAGCCAGAACCGATCCGCCGTTAAAGCCGAACCAGCCGAGCCACAGGATGAAGGTGCCGAGCGTCGCGAGCGGCAGATTTGCGCCCGGGATCGGGTTGACCTTGCCGTCCTTGCCGAATTTACCTTTGCGCGCACCGAGAATAATCGCACCGGTCAGGGCCGACCAGCCGCCGACGGAGTGCACGAGGGTGGACCCCGCATAGTCGGAGAAGCCCATCTGGTCGAGCCAGCCACCGCCCCAGACCCAGGCACCCTGGATCGGATAGATGATCGCGGTCAGCAGAACGACGAACCCGAGAAACGGCCAGAGCTTGATCCGCTCGGCCAGCGCGCCGGAAACGATTGAGGCCGCGGTTGCCACGAAGACCATCTGGAAGAACCAGTCGGAGGAGGCGGAATAGCCGCCATCGGCGAAGGTCCCGGCAAGGGCATCGGTATCGACCGGTCCCCAGAAGGGGCTGAAGCTGCCGATATATTTCGCCACATCCAGATACATCAGATTATAGCCGATAAGATAGAAGGTCAGGCCGGCAATGGCATAAAGAGAAATATTTTTCAGGCAGATCGTCGCGGTGTTCTTGGAGCGAACAAGCCCGCTTTCCAGCATTGCAAAGCCCGCGCCCATCCACATGACGAGCGCACCGTTCACCAGAAAGGAGAAAGTGTTCAGAATATAGGCCGTTTCCCCTTCAACCGCCGCATAGGCGGGCACTGCGCCTACCAGCCCGAGAACCGCAATCGTTGCGGCGGCTATCTTGAATTTTGTTATGTTACGCATCGATATTCTCCTAGAGCGCGTCTGCGTCGGTTTCGCCCGTACGGATACGGACCACGTTTTTCAAATCGAAAACAAAAATCTTGCCGTCGCCGATCTGGCCGGTCTTGGCGGCACTGGCGATGGCTTCCACCACCCGCTCCGCAAGCTCTTCCTTGACGGCAACTTCAATTTTGATTTTCGGCAGGAAGGAGATGGCATATTCCGCACCGCGATATATCTCCGTATGCCCTTTTTGACGGCCATAACCCTTGACTTCGGTCGCGGTCAGTCCCTCAACCCCGATGGATGTCAGAGCGTCCCGCACCTCGTCCAGTTTGAAAGGCTTTATTACAGCCATAACCAGCTTCATAATGCTCACCTCGTTGACTTGTTCTTGATCGGAACAGACAGAATCCCGATTTCGGGACTC
>SBHH01000010.1 GCA_006226265.1 Alphaproteobacteria bacterium
CATGCGCCAATACGGCATCGAGGAGTTTCGTCTTCTCCGTCCGCTCTGCATCCGTCATCCCGTTCTCCTTCCGGCTCTCGGTCATTGCCTCGCTCCCTATTCCGCCCGGCCCTGCTGCAGGCCCTCCATAAAGGCCTTGGCCTCTGATTCATATACCAGAAAGCGCATGTCTGTCATCCGTTCGGGATATAAAATGCCGAGAAGATGGTCGCATTCATGCTGCACCACGCGGGCATGAAAGCCCTTCGCCTCGACATCGATCGCGCCCCCTTCCGCATCCAGCCCGCGATACCGGATATGGGTATAGCGGGGGACGAGGCCGCGCAATCCGGGAACGGAGAGGCATCCCTCCCACCCAAGCGCAATTTCGTCCGACAGGGGCTCGATTTTGGGGTTGATCAGCACGGTGGAGGGCACGCCCCGCGCCCCGTCCCCATCCTCTTTCTCCACACGGGCCTGGGGGACTTCAAAAATCACCACCTGCTTGGAGATGCCGATCTGCGGTGCGGCAATGCCCACCCCGCCGGCCGCCGCCATGCTGTCGCGCATATCTTGTAAAAGGGCCGCAATCTCGCTTGACGCGGGGTTTTTCACCTCCGCCGCCGCCGTCCGCAACAGCGGATTTCCCATCTTCAGAATGTCCCTGACCGCCATCTGCCCTTTCCTTTTTACCCTCAGTATGTTATTTACTCTTTTCTTAGGGGATTTCACCCTAAATTTTTGCTTTCCCCCTTCACAGGGAGGGCGAGGCGTGGTACAAACCGCGCCATCTTGTTATTTTTGACAACCAGAAACCAGATTAGGAGCACTATTAGCTGTGCAAGTCTCTGTCCGTGACAACAATGTCGACCAGGCGCTCCGTGCGCTGAAAAAGAAAATGCAACGCGAAGGCATTTTCCGGGAACTGAAACTCCGCGGCGCCTACGAAAAGCCGTCGGAAAAGCGCGCCCGCCAGAAGGCGGAAGCCATTCGCCGCGCCCGTAAGCTGGCCCGCAAGCGGATGCAGCGCGAAGGCTGAGACGCCTCCCCCGGGGGACGGCCGCCCGAAGCAGGTCGATCAGCGATAGAACCGTTAAAGCCGCTCTCTTTTAAAGACAGCGGCTTTTGGTGTTTGGAGATTTACGTTTTTGAAGCGGTGCGAGCACCCTACTCCGCCATTAATTCCCGAATACGCCGATCCGTCTCCTCATTGGCCGGGAAAAAACTCTCGACCATCAATTCCTCCGCCGTCACATCCTGCGGCGTGCCGAAACTCGCCACCGTCGTGATCCAGGAAAGCACGCTGCCCTCATGCTCGAACTCGAGCGGGAGAACGGGAAGCGCATCGCTCGACGGATTTTCAAAGGCCCAGCTTTCCGGCACATCCGGATAGGCCAGCACCTCCTTCAACAGTTTGCGGAGCGGATCGCCGTCATCCGCCCCCCGGACCTGGCGATGCGCCCGCTCGATCATATGGCGGGCCGCCTGGTCCCAGTCCTTGATCACCCGCCGGAGCCCGTCCGGATGCAGGGTGAGACGGAGGATATTGGGCGGGCCCGATCCCTCCGGTGCGACAAGTCCGAACAGGGCCATCATCTTCTGCCCCGCGCCGTTGATCATCAGAATGTCAAAGGCACGGTTCATGACGATGGCCGGGAACGGCTCCTGCTGCCGCAGAATATGATCAAGCGCAAGCCGCACCTGATCGTGATGCGCGTCATCGAGGGGGCGTTCACTATAGGCCGCCGTATAGCCGGCCGCGTTCAGAAGCCGGTTCCTCTCGCGCAGCGGAAGGTCCATCACCTCCGCGAGTTTCAGCACCATCTCCCGGCTCGCCCGCGAGCGGCCGGTCTCGATGAAGCTGATATGACGGGCCGAGCTCTCCGCACTAAGGGCGAGGTCTAACTGGCTCAGACCCTGAACCTGCCGCCAGTGTTTCAGAAGGCGGCCGAGTTCCGACACGGGCGTTTGTAACGCTCTCGCAGTCATGTTCTTCTCCTCTTGTCTTTCCTGACCCGACTATAGACCAGAAAATAACGACAAGACATTACCCGCGACGTAATTGAGAAGAATACCTTCCCCGTCCATCCTTAGTCCCACGGGGAGGCCTCCTGCCTCCCGTTCTGGAAAGGAAATGAAGATGATGAAGGATAACAGATCCCATTTGCTCCGAATTGCCCTCCTGACCGATGCGGGCGCTTCGCTCATCTGCGGCGGGGCGGCGCTGGTACTGGCGGACCCGCTGACACACTGGACAGGGATCGCGTCATGGATCCTGTATGCGCTCGGGGTCGGCCTCGCAATCTTTGCCGCCGATGTTGCCCTGACGGCCACCCGTGATCCGATCAACAGGTTTTTCGTCAAGGTTATCATTGCTGCCAACGTTGCCTGGGTCGGGGGAAGCGTCCTTGTGCTCCTCCTCTATTCAGACCGTCTCACCATGATCGGGCAGCTGATGGTCGAGGTTATCGCCATTTTCGTTGCCACCGTCACCACGGTCGAAACCGTCGGCCTCAAGCGTCTGGGCGGTCATACTTCCTCTACTAAGCCCCGGACTGCCTGAGATCCGCCACAGGGATTTGATGGAGAGGCGAAGCAAAACGCGAAAGCTCCCCTTTCGCATCGTCGCCAACCCGTCAAATCCCATCGCTCATGGCCGGAAGACACACAAACCCCAAGGCCCGACGTTCATCCGAAAACACACCACAAAGCGAAATGGAAAGAAAGATATATTATATTAAGTTGATTAAAAAGTCAAGAAATTTCAACAGAAACATGCTGCCCGACGATATGATTTCCAGTTTCGCCAAAAGCCCCATTGCCAGAAGGGCCGAGCCCACTATACTCGTCCGGACACGTCAGGAAGGGAATGTGAAAATGCAGGGCGGGAGAACCATCGGGGAAAATCTGCTAACCGCTACCAGGTCGCTCGCCGAGGCTGTCCTGTTTACCTTTAAAGAGATGGGCCCGCTTATGAAACGCGGCCTGCCCGTGCTCGGCGTCCTGATCCTTTTTCAGCTTGCGAGCATTTATCTTCTGCCGCAACTGACATATGCGCACAAAGCCGTCCAGACCGTTCTCTACAGCATATTCGCTGTTTCCTGGCACCGCTTTACCCTGCTTCCCGAAAGCCGGTCCCGTCCGGGCTTCCCTCTCGCCTTCGGCATGCGGGAAATTCTCTTTGCCCTCGTTGCGGCAGCGCTGACCTTTATGCCATCGCTGCTTCTTTATCCTGTCCTCTCGACCCTTCTGCCGCGAGAGGCCGCCATAATTACCGTCGCCGTGATCTCCTTGCTGGTCTATATCGCCCTGCTCTTCGTTTTCCCGGCCATCGCCCTGGATCAGAAAATCCGGCTTGAACTTTTTTGCCGTGAAAATTTCAAGCTCTTCTTCTCCTACATCATTGCCGGCATTATCGGCCTCTTTGCGACCTGGCTGTTGTCCCTTGGCGTGAGTTTTGTCCTGTCCACCCTTGCCAAACTCACGGGCGACATGCGCACTCTCACCATCATCTTCACCCTGATCAGCAGCTTTCTCTCGATCCTTTTTCTCGGTATTTTCGTCAGCACAATTTCCTACCTGTTCCGCGATGTTATCGGAATTGAAGATGAGGAAGCCGCGGGAGAACCGCCATCACCCCGCTGACATCATGAAATG
>SBHH01000028.1 GCA_006226265.1 Alphaproteobacteria bacterium
AGCGTCAGGATCACGCCGATCCAGCCGAGGATCGGCCAGGTAAACAGGAAAAGCGCCAGCGTCACCGCGGCGAATATGGCAATGAATCGGTGACCTTCCTGATTGATGGGCACCAAAACCGACTTCAACATATCCATAACTGGCCTCTTTCCGGCTTGCGCCTTTTTGTCGACCTGAGCCATATACCCCAGCTGGCCGCCAAAAAGAACAAAAAGATGTCAGTGGCAGTGTAACGTCTAATCCAGCACCTGCTCAAGTTTCTCTTGATAGCTTGCCGCCTCCTGCTGGCGGGCCCACATCTCGGCATATTGTCCGTCCTTTACGAGAAGCTCATGATGGCGGCCGCGCTCGATAATCCGTCCGGCGTCCAGCACGATGATCTCGTCCGCCTCGACAACGGTCGAGAGACGATGCGCGATGACAAGGGTTGTCCGGTCTTTGGAGACTTCCGCAAGACTTTTCTGGATTTCCTTCTCGGTATGGGAATCGAGCGCGGAGGTCGCCTCGTCGAAAAGCAGAATCCGGGGATTTTTCAAAATCGTCCGGGCGATGGCGACCCGCTGCTTTTCCCCGCCGGAAAGCTTTAGGCCCCGTTCCCCGACCATCGTATCGTACCCTTCCGGCAAACGCGCGATGAAGCCGTCGATGCTCGCAAGGCGGGCCGCTTTTTCAATATCTTCCTCGCTCGCGCCCGGGCGGCCATAGGCGATGTTGTAACGAATCGTATCGTTGAAGAGGACGGTATCCTGCGGCACGATGCCGATGGCGGCACGGAGCGAGTCCTGCGTCACCTCATCTATCCTCTGTCCGTCGATGGTGACGGTGCCGCCATCCACGTCATAGAAGCGGAACAGAATACGCGAAATGGTCGATTTCCCCGCGCCGGACGGGCCGACAATCGCCGTTGTCTTTCCGGGCGGAACGGTGAAAGACAGCTTATGCAGGATTTGGCGGTTATCTTCATAGCCGAAATCGACCTGATTGAAGACAATCTCTCCGCCTCCTTCGCAAAGCGGTTCCGCCCCCGGCGTATCATCGATCTCGCGCGAGACCAACAGAAGCTCGAACATCTTCTCCATATCGACGAGGCTCTGCTTGATCTCGCGATAGACGAAACCCAGGAAGTTCAGCGGCTGGACCAGCAGCATGAGAAAGCCATGAATGGCGACGAAATCACCAACGGTATACTTCCCCTCAACCACGCCATTCGCCGAGAGCAGCATGACGGCGACAAGGCCGACGCTGACAATCACGCCCTGTCCTATATTGAGATAGGCCAGCGTTGTATTGCTGCGCACGGCCGCCTTCTCATACCCCGCCATGGCCTTGTCAAAGCGGCGCGCCTCATGCGCTTCATTGCCGAAATATTTGACCGTCTCAAAATTAAGCAGACTGTCGATGGCCTTGGTATTGGCCTCACTGTCCTTCTCGTTCATCGTACGGCGGAACTTGAGCCGCCATTCGGTTACGGCAAGGGTAAAATAGATATAACCGATCAGCGTGACAAAGGTGATCAGCGATATCAGCCATCCGTATTTCACCAGCAGGATGCCGCATACGAAGACAATTTTAAGGAGCGTCGGCAGAATGTTAAACAGCATGAAGCGGAGCAGAAAATCGATCCCCTTCGTGCCGCGCTCGATCGCCCGGCTCAATCCCCCTGTCTGCCGATCCAGATGAAAACGGAGCGAGAGCCGGTGCAGATGCCGGAATGTATTGAGGGCGACCTGCCGGATGGCATTTTGCCCGACCTTCGCAAAAACCGCATCGCGAAGTTCCGAAAAGCCCTGCGTCAGGACCCGCGCAATGCCGAAAGCGGCAATCAACCCGACCGGCAAGACGATGATCGGGTTCATATCCCCCGTCAGGTCATCGACAATGAATTTCAGGATATAAGGCGTATAGACCGACGCGACCTCCGCCATGATCAGCAGAATGAGCGCAATGACAACGCGGGTTTTCAAATCCCGCCGACCAGCCACCCAGAGATATCCGCCCAGGGTTTTAAGGGTCGCGAAATGATCTCTCTGTTCTGACTGGGCGATACTGTCGAAGGTGGTTTTGGTCATCAGGATTTATCCGCCGTTGATAGACAAGCCCCGTACAATAGCGCAATGGTTCCGCATCCCTTAACCGGAAAATCACCGGAAATGCGAATATGTGACAAGGGCCACAATACGGGAAATCTCGATTTTGGCTTGAAAAGCGCCGCTTAATTCTGGTCCGGGAGGGCAAAAATCTGGCCGGGATAAATCAGGTCCGGATCACGGATCTGATCCTGATTTGCCTGATAGATGACGGTATATTCCAGCCCCTCGCCATAGACCCGACGGGCAATGCGCCAGAGACTGTTGCCGGGCTGGACAATCGCCTTGAGCGCGCCATCTTTTTTCGCGAGCATGACATCGCTTGCCGGGGCCTTCTGGAAGGGCAGCTCGACACGGGAGATAACCTTGCCCTTTTCGTCCACCTGATCGATCCGGAGCTTGTGATTACCGGCGGGAATGGATTCATCCGGGCGCAAAACCCAGGTGCCATCCTCGCCAACTTCCGCAGTACCGACAGGTTGGTTATCCATATAGACCTGCACATGGCGGCCAGGCTGACCCTTGCCGGAAAGCTCCAGTGCACCCTTGTCGTCGTAATCGACAGCGCCGAGGTTTAGCTCCTTTGCGCCCGATACATCGCCCTTGGCGGGCGGCACCTGCAAGAGTTTCGTGCCGCCGGCCGTATGCCCTTCCGCGCCTGCAAGCGGGGCCAGCATGGCAATGGCCGGCTCACGCTCACTGAGCGGCTTCTTGCAGTCCGGCACATTCATGATAACCATGCGGGCGGATTCAAGTTCCTGCCCATCCGGGTTTTTAGCCGTAAGATTAATGGTTTGAGAGCCTGCGGCAAGCGGCTTGTCGGAACTATAGACCCACTCTCCGCCCGTCGAAGCCGTTGCGCTGCCAAGCGAGATTTCACCGGCAATAATCGTAACGACGGCAGACGGAACCGCGCGACCGGCGGCCAGAAGATTGCAATTCTCGTTAATCCGGACAACATCGAAGCTCGGCCGGACCTTTGCCAGCTTCGCGCCACTGGCATCATTCCCATCCAGCTTCTTGTCGACGATCTGGGGCTTGGTAACCGTCTCGGGGGCCGGCACAACAATATCCGTACTATCGGACGCTTCCTCGTCACCGGACTTGGCCATCGCGGCGGGCTTCTTGCCTCCTCCGCCTTCTGAACTAGCGCTTGCAGGTGGAGCCTCCTTCTCATCGGAAAAGAATGTATTACCACGCAGATACAGAAACAGGCCGACAATGATCAGCAACAGAATTGCCAGGATACCGAATACGCGCACCAGAGCCTCGCTCGTTAACCAAGATTGTCCGGCATTATGTACCCCGAACGCCCATCGCGCAATCTTTACTCGCCCGATGTAGCCGGATACCGGTTAATTGCCCTTTTCGACGCGGTGGTTGATCGGCTTGATGCTTTTAAGATAGGCGGCGATGGCGGTCCGGTCGTCATCGGTCAGTTTGGAAAGGCTGTTCCTGATCACCTCGCCCATCGATCCCTGGACATTATCGAAGTCGGGCTTCATCCCATCCTTCATGAAGCTGATGAGATCGCCCTCC
>SBHH01000315.1 GCA_006226265.1 Alphaproteobacteria bacterium
AACGCCGGAGGAAAACTCCGGCGTCTTGTGGTGCGAAGGCCCGGATCCATGGGCCTTTCAACGAAAAAGCATCGTTAATGCGCCGCACTTTCCTCCGTCGACAACATCGATATCTTTTCCTTTATTCGGAGCTTTTCCCGCTTGAGTTCACTTATATGCACATGATCTGCCGACGGGCTGGCCATTTCATCCCGAATCTGCTGGTCAATCCGGTGGTGCTTTTCGGTCAGCTGTGTAACATGATCTGCAGTGCTCATAGTGCATCTCCTTTGCATCAGTGGCAGGATGTTGGCATGCCAACGGTGGACAATGCCATATTACAGATTTATGAAGCTGATGGGTATTAATCAATGATAGCTACGGCGTATTTTTTAAGGAAGGCGGAATAGTGACGGAACGGCAAAGGCTTGTGATCGGTATCAGTGGCGCGTCGGGCGCGGTTTACGGCCTTGGCCTGCTCGAAGCCTGCCGGAATCTCGATATCGAGACCCATCTCGTCATCAGCAAGGCGGGGGAGGTGACCCTCGCGCAGGAGACCGGCAAGAGCCTTTCGGAGGTGAGACGCTTAGCCGATCAGAATTACAAGATCGGCGATATCGGCGCGGCCATCGCATCGGGAAGCTTCAACACCCTCGGAATGGTTATCGCCCCCTGCTCCGTCCGGACCTTTTCGGAGATTGCGACCGGCGTCACCAGCAGCCTCTTAACCCGCGCCGCAGATGTCACCTTGAAGGAGCGCCGCCGCCTCATCCTCGCGGTCCGGGAAACACCGCTGCATTCGGGCCATCTTCGCTCCCTCGCCGCGCTGTCGGACATGGGCGCGGTGATCGCGCCGCCCGTGCCCGCTTTCTATACGAAGCCCGAAACCCTCGATGATCTCGTAAACCAGTTCACCGGACATCTCCTTCATCTCCTCGGGATCAGTAACGATCTCGCGAAGGAATGGACCGGCCTCCGGAGCGGCTGAGAATTACATTCTCCGGAATCTGATACAGGTCAGGCAGCGGCAAGGGGACGGAACAGATCGGTGTAACGGGGCCGCGCCTTCGGAAAGGCCTGCTGCCAGATGATCAGCGCATCCTCCCGGTCCGCCATATCGATCTCGCCAATCATCCGCAGCATATAGGCGGTGAAATTGTCGGCCGCCGCCTCCGCCCGATCCTGGATATCGAAGGAACCGGTCGCCGGCCGGCCCAGGATTTCGGTCAGAATCTGGATTTCCATATGCTCGGAAAAGAGCTCGCTCTCTGCAATGCCCCGGGCAAGTTCCGCACCGAGGCGACTGTCGCCCGGCCCCGGCTGATTTTTCAGAAAGCGCCGCACATGACGAAGCGGGGCCACCACTTCCGCCTGCCAGACAAGGCTCGCCTCAAGCGCCGCCTCAAGCTCCTCTTCACTTAAGCGTCCGCGCCCGCTTGCCGCCGCCCAGACGCAAAACAGCACCAGATTAACATCCAGCCCGCGCCGGTCCTGCAAGCGAAGGCAGGCTCCCTCTACCGCCCGGTCGTTATAGATCCGCACCGCAAAATCCCAAAGCTGGCTTGGCGGGAACACCGCCGTCGAGTATGTTGCCACCGCACTATCTCCTCATCCCCCGGCAGAACCGATCGGGCCGGGCCCGCCTCATTCGCCCATTCCGCCTGTCCGCCGGGACCGGACAGGGCCATACCGTCAATTTATGGGTCCTCGCCCTAGGATTTTCAGACAAAAAGTGGTAAAATGAAGGCGACGTGAAAGCTACCTTCCTCAAAAGTAGCATAAATCAAGGTTTCATGGAAAATTCGTTATTGGATTGGGGTGCCCGGATAATGGCGGAGATCGACGAACAGGAACAACTGAAGGCAAGGCTGGAGTATCTGAAAACGGAACATGGCGATCTCGATCGGGCGATAGAGGCGCTTGTCGATTCCGGTAATTATAATACCTTGCAACTGCAGCGGCTGAAAAAACGGAAGCTTGTCCTGAAAGACCAGATTTTCGCGACCAAAAATTCCCTGCTGCCCGACATCATTGCGTGACGGGCGCGCCCGCGCCCTCCCAGGCACAGTCCTCCATCAAAACCGGATTTGAAGGCTTCAGGAAATTCCCGGCGTCTTCGCCTTGCTGTTCCTTTTTTCGGTATACATGGCGCTGTCGGCCTCGTTCAGGGCCTGCTCGGCGCTGCCGCCGCCGTGAATGCCGATCACACCGGCGGACAGGCTGATGTTCAGCCGGTTTTCCTTCCAGATGATGGGCCGCTGTTCGAACAGCATGTTGAGCCGGGTGAGAAGATGGCGCGCATCTTCCGGAAGTGTGCGCGACAGGATCAGGCCGAACTCGTCCCCGCCGAGACGGCCGACGATATCCGTTTCCCGCACGCTTTCCTGAAGCCGCGCCGCGACCTGGGCCAATACATAGTCGCCCGCCTCATGGCCATAAGTATCGTTGACCGGCTTGAACCCGTTGAGGTCGATATAGACGAGCGTCGCGCCCGTGCCATAACGCTCGACCGAGGCCTGCACCCGCGTCAGCTCCCGCACGAAGGCGCGACGGTTATAGACGGGGATCATCGGGTCCTGATCGGCCAGTGTTTCCGCATCCGACAGGCGGCGCGTCATATGCTTCAGCGACTGACGAAGGCTTTCCACCTCCTCCATCAAAAGCGCAATGGCCTTTCTCACATGCGGGGTCAACTCTTCTTCCGGGATACCCATGACCGAAGCGGAATCGGCCGGCTCCTGAACATTGCCATAGGCACGGATGGCATCCTGCGATAGGGCGGAAGGCCGGACCGGCCCCGCACGTCCCGTTGCCCTTGTTCCACCGGCTGAACCGATTTTCATATATGCTCTCGAAATAACCGAAAAAACCTGAAAGCCATTTTACCGTATATGCCGGTAAAAAACAATTGCACGCCAGACGATTACACCTGTCCCCTCTTGCGTCTTTGTAAAGCTCCCCTATAATCCGACCCTTCCTAGAGGTTTCAGTCATTCACCGGGAATTATTAGATGAGTTCTAAGGGCGCCGAAGTCGGCATTATCATGGGTAGCCAATCGGATTGGGAAACCATGAAACATGCGGCGGAGACATTGGAACGGCTTGGCATTCCGTTTGAAACCCGGATTGTGTCCGCCCACCGCACGCCCGACCGGCTCGTCTCTTACGCGAAAGAGGCAAAGGACCGCGGCCTCAAGGCGATCATCGCGGGCGCGGGCGGGGCCGCCCATCTTCCCGGCATGGCCGCCGCGATGACCATCCTGCCTGTGCTTGGCGTCCCCGTGGAAAGCAAGGCCCTCAAAGGCATGGACAGCCTTCTCTCCATCGTTCAGATGCCGGGCGGCATTCCCGTCGGCACCCTCGCCATCGGCCGCGCGGGCGCGATCAACGCGGCGCTTCTCGCGGGCCAGATCCTTGCCCTCTCGAACGAGGCTTACTCAGGCGCCATCGAGGCCTTCCGCGAAAGCCAGACTGCCGCCGTCGCCGAGGCGCCGACCGACTAACTCATAACAACAATACAGGTAAAGGTTCCAGATGACAGTGATTGCGCCCGGTGGATGGATTGGAATTCTGGGGGATGGCCAACTTGGCCGGATGATGGCGATTGCGGC
>SBHH01000018.1 GCA_006226265.1 Alphaproteobacteria bacterium
TTTTGATCTCAATCTTTTCATCGTCTTCGAAGCGATTTACCGTCACGGCAATCTAACCCATGCGGCGCGCGGGCTGAACCTGACCCAGCCTGCGGTCAGCAACGCACTGGCGCGGCTTCGCGACCGGCTGGAAGATCCTTTGTTCGTCCATGCGGGCGGCAAGATGAACCCGACCCCGACGGCGCAGCGTCTGATCGCGCCGGTGCGTCAGGCGCTTCGACTTTTGCAAGGCGGTGTAAGCCCCGAGGAAGTGTTCGATCCGATGCTTTCCGACCGGGCAATCCGGATCGGCATCGGCGATATCGGTGAGACGATCCTCCTGCCGAAGCTCGTCTGCTCCCTGGCGCAGAAGGCACCCGAAATGCGCATTCAGGCAATCCATGTGCCGCGCCGGTCCATCCCGAAGAAGCTCGCGATCGGGGAGCTTGATTTCGCCGTCGATATTCCGCTCCCCCTCAATCCGGAACTGATGCAGCGGCATCTGATGTCTGATGCCCATGTCTGCGCGGTCGGGCGCAACCATCCGCTGGCCACAAAGGGCCGCCTGACGATGGAGGATTATCTCGCCCATGGACATATTCATGTATCGTCCCGGCAAAGGGGCGCGGGCATTGTCGATATCGAGCTTGGGCATCTCGGCCCCTCCCGCCGGATTGCCGTCCGGCTGCAGCATTATCAGGCAGCCTTTCATATGCTGGCCGAAACCGATTACCTGCTGACCGCGCCCGCGCGCCTCACGCAAATGTATGATTGTCATGTATTGAGGCTGCCGCTCGCCGTGCCGACCCTCGATTTTCAGCTTTACTGGCATGTTTCCACTCACCGCACCAAACTGAACGAATGGCTCCGTGCCAAGATATATGAGACCATGCATGCTTGATCGTTGCGAAGCGCCCGAGAATATGGTTACTCGACATCATGACTGACAGTGACGAAAAGCCGGAACCGGCGCTTTATCTTGTGCCGACCCCGATCGGCAATCTTGAGGATATCTCCCTCCGCGCGCTCCGTATTCTGGGATCGGTCGATGCGCTCGCCTCGGAAGATACCCGCCATACCCGCAAGATATATGAGCGGCACGGCCTTGAAAGCCCGCCCATCGTCTTCGCCTGCCATGCCCATAATGAGGACCGGGCGGTCGGCCGCATCCTCTCGCTCCTTCGGGACGGGAAGTCGGTCGCGCTTACCTCCGATGCCGGGGCGCCCGGGATCAGCGATCCGGGACAGCGCGCGGCCACCGCAGCGATCGAGGCGGGCTATAAAGTCGATGCCCTGCCGGGGCCAAGCGCCGTCATCACCGCGCTCGCCGTTTCGGGCTTGCCCATTCCGGCCTTCACTTTTTTGGGCTTTCTGCCAAGGCGTCCCGGGCGACAGCGAAAAGTCTTCAACGCCTTTGCCGAGGCACCGGCGGCGATTGTCTTTTTCGAATCGCCCTTTCGTGTCGGCAAGACGCTCAAAATCGCCCTTGAATGCCTTGGCGACCGTCCCGCTGCAGTTTGCATCGAGCTCACCAAAAAGTTCGAAAATATCCATCGCGCCCGGCTTGAAGATCTGGTCGAAGAATTTTCTGACGCCAAGATAAAAGGGGAAGTGACCATCGTCATCTCGCCGCCCGAACGGGACGAGGCGGAAGAAGAGAGGGATGACGATCCCTTTGCCGGCCTGCCCTGATCCTTGCGCAGGCCCGTTTCGCCTTGTTGAATTTTTCCCATCCCTCTGATAAATTAGAAATATCGCAATTAAAGCGGATCGGGGGTTCCGCTTTCCGGATCAGAAGGAGGGTCGCCATGAACGTTGCGGGTATTCTGAAGGGAAAGGGAGCGGATGTCATCTCGGCCAGGCCGAGTGATACGATTGCCGCCGTCTGCAATATTCTGGGGTCAAAGCGGATTGGCGCGGTTCTGGTGATCGGCGCCGATGGCGATATTCTCGGCATCCTGTCGGAGCGGGATATCGTGCGGGGCCTTGCCGAATGTGGGAATGAATGTCTCGCACAGACGGCTGCCGACTGGATGACTTCCTCCCTTATTACCGTCGCGCCGTCAGAGACCATCGATAATGTGATGGCCCTGATGACGCAGAAGCGCATCCGTCATCTTCCGGTGATAGAGGAAGGGAAGCTCGCGGGCTTTATCTCTATTGGTGACGTCGTCAAAAGCCGGATGGATGAAGTGGAGCGTGAGGCGGCGGCCCTTCGTGACTATATTGCCACCGGTTAAGGAAGCGCCAGAACCTGCATTGCATGCATGAGGAAGGGGAGGGAGCGGTCCGTCGCCGCCACCCCTTCGGCAATCATTTCATCCGCCTTGTTGAATTCCAGAAGGCCGTGTTGGGCAAGGCGCGGCGCGACCGTGACGTCCGGCGGATCGCCCGCCAGGCGGGACCGGCTCAACCGATCCTGCACGATATTGAGCGACGACATCATCACACCGAAAATGCTGGGCTCGGTCCCCGACTTGTCGAAGAAGCGATGCTTCATCAGATTGAGCGGGGAGCGGGAATGGAAAGCCTGCATGATGTTGCCGTTCTCATCAACGGCAAGGCTGTCTTCGCCTTCGCCGATGTTGGTCATGCCGAAAACGTCCGCATTAAGATTGACCGCAATGACAAGCCGGGCGCCAAGGGCGCGGCAGACGGAGACGGGCACCGGATTGGTCAGCGCGCCGTCGATCAGCCAGCGATCGTCGATCCGGCGGGGTGAGAAAAGACCCGGCAGCGCATAGGAGGCGGCAATCGCTTCTGCAAGGTTGCCTTTCCTCAGCCAGATTTCATGGCCGGTCCCAAGCTCCGTGGTGACGGCGGCGAAAGGAGCGGACAGATCTTCTATTCTGGTATCGCCAAGGGTTTCCTCCAGCAGCTTGAAAAGCTTGGTGCCGGAAATAAGGCCGCCGCCCGAAAGGCGGATATCGAGAAGGCGGAACAGGCTGGATTTGCCAAGATCGCGCGCCCAGTCTTCCAGTTCGTCCAGCTTCCCTGCGAGATACATGCCGCCGATCAGCGCGCCTATAGAGGTGCCGCAGACAAAGTCGGGGGTAATCCCTTCCTGCAAAAGGCGGCGGATAACGCCGATATGCGCCCACCCCCGGGCAACGCCGCTGCCAAGGGCCAGTCCAAGCTTTGGCTGTGACATGAGTTGTTCGCCTCGCGCCTTATGGTCGTTCTGCTGTTTGCGTCCGAGATGATATATGACCCTGTCTCCTGATGCTTGTAAAGGCAAATAAGCGGTGCGTCATATGGGCGGGAGGGCTGGTTTTGCGGGCCTTTCCGGCATACGATTTACATTAGATAGAAGTTGTATTAAGGCCGTCTTAAAGTTATAATAATTTCTTCGCTTTTTTGTAAAAATACCTGTTGACGGCTTTGCTGCGATGTCTATATAAGGTGGACATCGACGCAGTCGGACGCTTCTGACCCTAAGTCAGAATGATTTCGGCAGCGTTTTTTTTGTCCGGTTCTCAAGGGCTGGACGTTTGTTAATTGACATTGTTGATATGATGAGAAGGGATGCCTGGGCGGCGGGGATTGAGCTGGAAAGCTTGTTTCTGTTGCAGCGGGTATCTTGAGAAGCTGTCTG
>SBHH01000179.1 GCA_006226265.1 Alphaproteobacteria bacterium
CGATCAAAATCATAAAGCCGTAACGCTCCAGCCGTGCGAGAGGGAGGGCGAGATTATCCGGCAAAAGGCCGACCGCGACCCGTCCGCCATCGAGCGGCGGCAGCGGGATCAGGTTGAAAACACCCAGAACGACATTGAGCAGAATGCCGTTCGAAAGGTTCGCGGCGACCCAGGGGCGCGCTGCCTCCGGTATCACGGGGCCCAGGTGAAAGCAAAGCGCGAAAAGGAAGGCGAGCAGGAAGTTCATGCCGGGCCCGGCGAGCGCAACCCAGACCATGTCGCGGCGCGGGTTGTTGAGGCGGCCGAAATTTACGGGCACGGGCTTCGCATAGCCGAACAGGAAAGGCGCACGCAGCAGCAGCAAAAGCCCCGGCAGGATGATGGTGCCCATCGGATCGATATGCTTGAGGGGGTTAAATGTCACCCGCCCCTGTTGCTTCGCCGTGTCATCGCCGAGCCGCCAGGCGACGAAGCCATGCGCGGCCTCATGCAGGGTGATGGCGAGCAACGCCGGAATGATCCAGGTCGAAGCCCGAAGGATGAAGCCCATGATATCCATAAGGTTTTCCTATGTCCTGCCAAGACTTGAAAGCAATTCTTCAAGTGAGGCATGATCCGCTGCCGGGTCGAGCGGGGAGGACACCCCGCCGAAGACCGGCCCCCCTGCCGTGACGCGGGATTTCGTTTTTTCCGGCATCGGCGGGCAGACAGCGGCCACCTCCTCCATCTCCGTCAAAATGCCGGAGCAATGCAGGATGATATCGACCCCGGCATCGAGGGCAATCTCCGCCCGCTCTCCGAGGCTGCCTGAGAGAGCACTCATATTGAGATCATCGGTCAGCAGCAGGCCATCGAAGCCGATTTCGCCCCGGATAATCTCCTCGATCACCTTTTTCGACTGGGTCGCCGGATGATCGGGATCGATATCTTCAAAGACGATATGGCTGGTCATGCCCCAGGGCAGCAGGGAAAGCGCCTTGAAGGCCGCGAAATCCATGCCGCTGAGCGTCGCATGCGGCGCGGTGACATGCGGGAGTTCCAGATGGCTGTCGACGGTCGCGCGGCCATGGCCCGGCATATGCTTGATGACCGGCATGATCCCTGCCGCGAGAAACTCCCGCGCGACGATGCCGCCCAAAAGCGCGTTCAGCTCCGGATCATCGGAAAAGGCCCGATCGCCAATGGCGCCGACCGTCTCCGGCAGGCGCAAGTCAAGGCAGGGCGTGCAATTGACATTGATCCCGCCCGCCCTGAGATCGCCCGCGATAATGCGGGAAGTAAGGCGCAAGGCCTCCGCCGCCAGATCGGGCGCGGTTGCGTGCAGATCGCCAAAAAAGGCAAAGGGTTTCGCATCGAACCAGTGCGGACTTCGCATCCGCTGCACGCGCCCGCCTTCCTGATCGATCAGGACGGGGATATTTCCTCGCCCTGCCGTTTCCCGAAGATCATCCGTCAGGGCGCGAAGCTGGTCGGGACTTTCGATATTCCGCGCGAACAGAATGAAGCCATAGGGCTTCTGTTCTGTGAAAAAAGCCTTTTCAGCATCGGAGAGCGTCTTCCCTTCGATGCCGAAAATGACCGGTTTCAAAGCGTCAAGCTCAGCCGCTGACAACGAGACAATCCTGCTTCTGCGCTTTCAGCTTGCTGCAGAGGCTGTTCGCACCATCGCGGCTGTCATAGGCACCCGCCTGCAGGCGGTGATAAGCCTTGCCCTTCACATCGACATCCTCAATCCGGTAGCCGACATCGGCGAGCAGGGATTTATATTTGCTGCGAAGCTGGCTCCATTGCTTTTCCGCCGCATCGGTCGAGGTGAAGGAGCCAAGCTGCACCCGGTATTTAGGCCCGCTCGATGCGGTTTGAACCGCTTTCTTCACGGGCTCAGCCGCCTTTTTGACGGGTTCTTCTGCCTTTTTCACCGGTTCCGGCGTCTTTTCGGCCATTTCCGGCGCTTTTGCCTCCGGTTTCTCAACCGTTCCGCCGTCATTAAGCGCAGGCAGCTTCTTCTCGGTCATCGCGGCTTTTTCATCGGTGCTTTCCGCCGATTTTGCGGCCTCATCCGCCTTGCCGATCAAGGTTTCGGGCTTGCCGGTCGCCGTTTCCTGAGGCGGCGTTTCCGCCTTTTGCTCATCGGGGAGCGCGTCTTCCGGCGGCGCCATCAGCTTTTCAACCTTTTCATCCCCGCCGCTTGAATTGAGGAGGCCGAAGACCTGCTTGTCCTGATTCGGAATATCCATCCCGCCCGGATCCGCCGGCTTTTCCTTCACCGGCGTGCTGTCGGCCTTGATGATCGGCGGAGCGAGCTGCACGCCCTTCTTCACGCCCTGGTCATAGGCATACCAGATGCCGATGCCGAACCCACCGACAATGATCAGCGCCAGAATAGCGCCGATCCAGCGCTTCCGGCTGAGACCCGGAACCTCCTCTTCGCCATCATAATAGTCATCTTCGGGAAAATCGTCGTCGGCCACTACTCATACTCCTTCAAATTGTGGATCTGGAGAAGCTCCATTCCCCCGCTCAACAGCGTTTCCGTGCTTTTGAGCAACTTTAAGCGGGCGCACGCCACTCCCGGCTCCGCCAGATAATCGGTCGAAACCGGATGCGCCCTGTCCAGAAGCGCGAAAAATAGCAGGGATAGGCCGTGCAGGAAAGAGGTGAGATAAAAGACATCGCCTTTCGAAAGCGCCTCCTCCACGGCGAGCGGCCAATCGCACATTTTCCGCGCGAGCGCGATCTCTTCCGGCCATGTGAGCGCCCCTTGCGTCTCCTCCGCGCCGCTGTCGCCTGCCTCTTTTCCCTTCAGAAGCGCGGCAATGCGCCCTTTCGCGAAGGGGATGCAGAAAACGGGGTTATCGTAACTCCGGTCTATGGCCAAAATGGGGCTGAACGCCGTCATGAAGGCGGGCGGATTGGCGATAAGGGCAAAGCGCGTCTTTTCAAGGCCGCATTTGCCGATGGCCGAATGAAGCGGAAAGCCGGATGGCTCTTTTAAAATCGCGGCCTTCTCTGCGACCTCCCAGCCCGCAAGACGCGCAAGCGAAAAGAGCCCTTCGGCATTTGCCTCGATCCGGGCGGAGAAGAGATCATTCACCTCGGCGGCGCGTTCGGGCGCGATTTTTTTCCCAATAATCCCTTCAAGGCCGAAGCCGGTTTTTTCGATTAAAACCCGATTTGCCTCCCTCTCCCAGAAGCGGGGTGCGTAAGTGAGGTTGATATAGCCGCTTTCGGCAAGCGTGACCTCCCCCATGCCCGGCAGGGCGCGGAGGGCATCCATAATCGTCTCCGCCGCCGCCTCGAATGAAATATATTTCCCGCTTTTCAGCAACATGGCGGCATTTGTCGAGAGATCACCCCAGCCGGAAACGCGGGGTGGCCGAAGCTTAACCTCTGCCCTCAGTCGCTCATACGCCGCCCTTTCCCCGTCAAACAGGTTTTCCAGTGCCGTGAAAAGGCAGGTTTGGGCCTGATAAAGATAGCAGACGGACATTCTTTCCCTTCATCACCCGCAAAGCCTGCCTGAGGCAAATTGACAAACGGCCTTGGGCTTCG
>SBHH01000215.1 GCA_006226265.1 Alphaproteobacteria bacterium
GCGACGACTGAAAATCCGTCGTTCGAGCTTAACAGCGCTCTTCTTTCCCGCTGTCAGGTACTGGTGCTGGAACGACATCATGAAGCCTCTCTCTTTGCCCTTCTGAAACGGGCGGAAGATCTGGAAGCGCGGAAAGTTCCGCTGACCGAGGATGCGCGCGAGGCGCTTGTCTATCTCGCCGACGGGGATGGGCGGTTCTTCCTAAATATGGTGGAAGCCGTCTTCCGCTCCGGCACGAAGGAGCTGGACAGCGAGGCGCTCGGCCGCGTCATTTCGAAACGCGCTCCCGCCTATGACAAGGATCGGGAGGGGCATTACAACCTGATCAGTGCGCTTCATAAATCCATGCGCGGATCGGACGTGGACGCGGCGCTCTACTGGTTCTCCCGTATGATGGATGGTGGGGAGGATCCGCTTTATATCGCAAGACGGCTGGTCCGCTTCGCAGTCGAGGATATCGGCATGGCCGATCCCCATGCGCTCGTCCAGGCCAATGCCGCGAAGGAGGCTTTTCAGTTCCTGGGCTCGCCTGAAGGCGATCTCGCCATTGCGCAGTCGGTCATCTATCTTGCGACCGCCCCTAAATCGAACGCAGGTTACCGCGCCTTTTCCGCCGCCAAGCGATCGGCGCGGAAAACCGGTTCCCTCATGCCGCCAAAGCATATATTAAATGCGCCGACGACCTTGATGAAGGACCTCGGCTATGGCAAGGATTATGCCTATGACCATGACGCGGAGGAAGGGTTCTCGGGCCAGAACTATTTTCCCGACGACATGAAACGCGAGGAATTCTATGAACCGGTCGAACGCGGGTTCGAACGGGATATCAAAAAGCGGCTGGACTATTGGGCCCGGCTGAGAGCGAGCCGACAGGCCGGAAAGACAGAAAAATGAATATGCTTCTATCGGTGGCGCTCGGCGGCGCAATCGGGGCCTGCGCCCGGTATGGCGCGGCGCAGCTCTTCCTTCGGATGATGGGGCCGGGCTATCCTTATGGCACATTGTTCGTAAATGTCTTCGGCTCCTTCCTGATGGGGATGCTGGTCGAGACGCTGGCGCTTCGCTGGTCGCCGCCCGCTGAACTTCGCGTCCTTCTGGTGACGGGCTTCCTGGGCGCGTTCACCACCTTCTCGACCTTCTCGCTCGATGTCTCGCTCATGGTAGAGCGGGGGCAGAGCCTGACCGCCGCGCTTTACGTCCTTCTGTCTGTCGTCCTTTCCATCGGCGGGCTTTTTGCAGGTCTGCATCTGATGAGGACCTTGATCGGATGAGTCGGGTTCAACATCTCGTGGTGAGCGAGGCGGAGGATGATCTTCGGCTCGACCGCTGGTTCAAGACGCATTTTCCGGGCATGACGCATGGCCAGCTCGAAAAGCATCTTCGAAAAGGCGATATTCGCGTCGATAAAAAGCGGGCCAAGGCCAATGTTCGGCTGGCGGCGGGGCAGACCGTGCGCGTGCCGCCGCTTTCCGACGAAGTTTATAAACCGATCCTGGCGGGTAATGATAAGCCGAAAGCCGATATGCGTCTTTCGGAAGAGGACGTGAAGGAAGTCCGCGCGATGATCCTTTACAAGGATGACGCGGTGATTGTCCTCAACAAGCCCGCCGGGCTGCCCGTACAGGGCGGAAGCGGATTGAAACGGCATCTCGATGGCATGCTGGACGGCCTTCGCTTTGATTTTGACGAGCGTCCGCGCCTTGTCCATCGGCTGGACAAGGATACCTCGGGCGTGCTGGTGCTGGGACGGACGCGCCTTGCTACCAAACACCTGGCGGAGGCGTTCAAGCGGCGAACGACGCGGAAAATCTACTGGGCGCTCGTCGCCGGGGTGCCGCGCCCCCGCGAAGCGACCATTTCCTATAACCTTGCGAAAACCGTCACCGCCAATGGCGAGAAGATGGTGGTGGATCGCGACGGGCAGAAGGCGATCACCGACTATTCGGTTATCGCTGTCGCGGGCGGACGGGCGGCCTGGCTCGCATTGAAGCCGCTTACCGGGCGGACCCATCAACTCCGCGTTCATTGTACGGCGATCGAGACACCGATTGTGGGCGATGGCAAATATGGCGGATCGGAAGCCTTCCTCGACGGGGCAATCAGCAAGAAAATGCATCTGCATGCACGCGAGATCACGATTTCCCATCCGGACGGGCATGAGATCAGCGTCGTTGCGCCGCTCGACAAGCATATGCGCGAGACCTGGAAGCTCCTCGATTTTCATGAAAATGACTATGAGGATCCGTTCTTGGAGCAGGGCTTCTAGGATAATCGGCAGAATGCGTGCTCCTTTTGTCTTGACTAATGCATTTGAATGGCTAGATTTTCCTGCATGAGAAATACAGAACGACTTTTGGGCCTACGACTTATCTGCCCGGCACTCTGAAGAGATGCCGGGGCGGCTGATGTCCTTTTTTCCAAATAGTCGGGTATATGAATGTATTTTACAAAGGCCTCTGGGTGGGCCATTTCAGAAAATAACAATATCAAACGGCAGGAAGAGCTGCGTCGCTCCTCCGGGGGGCTCTCTCGACTTCCTGGCGGTCGCCGGGCATAGGCGGCGCCCTGCGACTGTATTCCTGCTGCAATTAAAAACTGAACAGATAATGGACACCAGGGGCGAAAAGCCCTTTTGAGATCAAGAGGAATTAGAGAGATGACATTCACACCCGGCGAAAAATACAAAGCCTTTGCGCCGATCAACCTGCCGGACCGACAATGGCCGACGAAGGTGATCGAGAAAGCGCCGATCTGGTGCAGCGTGGATTTGCGCGACGGCAACCAGGCACTAATCGAACCGATGGGGCATGAGCGCAAATTGCGCATGTTCCGCCATCTGGTCGAGCTCGGCTTCAAGGAAATCGAGGTCGGCTTCCCTTCCGCCTCCCAGACGGACTTCGACTTTGTCCGCTTCCTAATTGAGCAAAATGAAATCCCCGACGATGTGCGCATCCAGGTACTGACCCAGTCGCGTGAGGAACTGATCCGTCGCACCTTCGACAGCATCAAGGGCGCGAAAAAGGCCATCGTGCATCTTTATAACTCGACCTCAACCCTGCAGCGGCGCGTCGTTTTCGATCTCGACCGGGAAGGGATCCAGAAAATCGCGACCGAGGGCGCCGTGCTGGTCCGTCAGCTTGCGGACGAAATGCCGGAAACCGATATCCAGATGGAATATTCGCCGGAAAGCTTTACCCAGACGGAGCTGGACTATGCCTGCGAGGTTTGTGCGGCGGTGATGGAAATCTGGAAGCCGACCGTTGATAACAAGATCATCATCAACCTGCCGGCAACCGTCGAGGTGGCAAGCGCCAATATCTATGCCGATCAGATCGAATGGATGCACCGCAACTTGCCGGATCGCGACAAGATTACTTTAAGCCTGCATCCTCATAACGACCGGGGCACGGGTGTTGCGGCGGCCGAGTTCGGCATCATGGCGGGCGCGGACCGGGTGGAAGGCACGCTTTTCGGAAACGGGGAGCGGACCGGCAATGTCGATGTCGTGAATATCGCCATGAATATGTATACGCAGGGCGTCGATCC
>SBHH01000144.1 GCA_006226265.1 Alphaproteobacteria bacterium
CGAAGAATATGGAAATATAGAGGCCGCCGATGTCATGGAGATTTCGGTGGAGGCCCTGGAATCCCTGCTTGCCCGGGGACGGCGCAAACTGAAAGAGCTTCTGTTGCCGGCCCGCCGCCTGATGGATGGAGAGTGACGATGAACGAGACGCTATCGAAAGATCTGGACCGTTTCAAAACCGTTGTCGATGCCTATGGCGCGCGCGAAAGCACCTGGCCGGAGGCGGACCTTCCGCACATGCGGCGATTGCTGGCGACCTCCGATGTCGCCCGGAGCCTGCTCCGTCAGGAAGAGAAGTTTGACTTTCTGCTGCACGAGGAAAGCACCGGCGCACGAGCCTCATCCGCCTTGTTGGGGCGGGTTCTCGCCGATGCGGAGGCAGCGAACCGCGGGCCCCTCTTCAAGATTTTCTGGCCCTTCGGCGCAATCTGGAAACCGGCCTCCGGGCTTGTCATGGCCGCCTGCCTCGGCATTGTCATCGGCTTTGCAAGCCCCAACATCATCGGCAATAGCGACGACCTCTCCCTTGATGAGCCAAGTTTCACCGGCGCGACCATGTATGATCTGGAGCTGACGAATGACACTCTCTAAGTCCAGAATTCTGTCAATCGCCCTTGCGATTTCCGTTGCGGTCAATCTCATCGTTGGCGGTTTTATCGCAGCGCAATGGATCGATTACGGTATGGGGAAAAAACGCCATGGCGGCTATCACTTCGACCGGCACGCGGCCTTCCGAACCTTGAGCAGTCAGGAACAGGCGGAGCTTAAAAAGCTCTGGAAAGCGAGGCGCGATGCCTTACGGCCCTATTTCCGGCAATATGGTAAAGATCGCGAAGCACTTTCCGAGCTGTTCAGTGCCGACAAGCTCGACCTTGCCAAAATCGACAAAACCTATTCCGATATGATCGATACCCAGATGCAGATAGAAAAGCTGTTCCAGGCCTCGCTTCTGGAAATGGCGAAAACCCTGAAACCGGATCAGCGCCAGCGCTTCTTCAAGGAAGGCTTCCGTCCGCCAAGAAAATTTCCGGGACCTGAAAAGGATGCGAAATAATGGCGGATCGCCGCCAGTTCGCCCCGGCAACGGAACGTAACCGCGCGCCGATCCTGAGCCTCCTGAAAAAATGGCTGCCCACCTCGGGCACCGTTCTGGAAGTCGCAAGCGGATCAGGTGAGCATGCGGTCTATTTCGCGCCTCACTTTCCGGACCTTTACTGGCAGCCGAGCAATTTCGATCCCGCACAGATCGACAGTGTTATCGACTGGATCGCGGAAAGGCCGTCAGAAAATCTGCTCTCACCCGTCCTTCTGGATGCAACCTCCGCGATCTGGGCGGTAGAGGAAGAGGATTATGACGGCAGCCCGGTCACAGCCGTCTTCAACGCCAATATGATCCATATCTCCCCTTGGGAGGTGTGTGAAGGACTGATGGCAGGCGCAGGCCGGATACTACCCTCCGGAGGCCCTCTTATTCTCTATGGCCCATACCGGCAGAACAGTGCTCATACTGCAAAAAGCAATGAAGAGTTCGATCTTTGGCTGAAATCGCGCAACCCCGCCTGGGGCGTCCGCGATCAGGAGCAGGTGATTGCCGAAGCTGAAGGAAACGGTCTTACCCATCTCGAAGCGGTCCCCATGCCCGCCAACAACTTCATTCAGATCTTCCGGAAAGACTGACAAAAAAAGGCCGCCCCCGAAGGGACGGCCCGATTTTTCCGATATGGAAGGTGGCTTAGAAGCCCATGCCACCCATACCGCCCATGCCGCCCATGTCGGGCATGGCCGGCGCGCCATTGTCCTTGGCCGGCAGATCTGCGATCATTGCTTCGGTCGTGATCAGCAGGCTGGCAATGGAAGCCGCATCTTCGAGGGCCGCACGCACGACCTTGGCCGGATCGACAACACCCCAGGAGGGGAGGTCGCCGAATTCGCCGGTCTGCGCGTTGAAACCGTAGGAAATGTTGTCCTGCTCCAGCAGCTTGCCGACAACAACAGCCCCGTCGGAACCGGCGTTCTCAGCGATCTGACGGCACGGAGCCTGCAGGGCGCGGCGAACGATCTTGATGCCGACATTCTGCTCTTCATTCGCACCGGTCAGGCCATCAAGCGCCCGGGATGCGTAGAGGAGAGCAACACCGCCACCGGCAACAATGCCTTCTTCAACGGCAGCGCGGGTTGCATGCAGGGCATCGTCAACGCGGTCTTTGCGTTCCTTCACTTCAACCTCGGTTGCGCCGCCGACCTTGATCACGGCAACGCCGCCTGCGAGCTTGGCAAGACGTTCCTGCAGCTTCTCGCGGTCGTAGTCAGAGGAGGTTTCTTCGGCCTGTGCGCGGATCTGCGTGCAACGGGCTTCGATGTCAGCCTTTTCGCCAGCACCGTCAACGATGGTGGTTTCTTCCTTCGTGATGGTGACGGACTTGGCCGTACCCAGCATGTCGAGGCCGACATTTTCAAGCTTGATGCCAATCTCTTCGGAGATAACCTGGCCACCGGTCAGGATCGCGATGTCTTCCAGCATGGCCTTGCGGCGATCGCCGAAGCCCGGAGCCTTGACAGCGGCAATCTTCAGACCGCCACGGAGCTTGTTGACAACGAGAGTTGCCAGCGCTTCGCCTTCGATGTCTTCAGCGATGATGAGAAGCGGCTTGCCTGCCTGAACGACAGCTTCCAGAACCGGCAGCATCGGCTGCAGGTTGGTGAGCTTCTTCTCGTGCAGGAGGATGTAAGGGTTGTCGAGTTCGGCAACCATCTTCTCGGCGTTGGTCACAAAGTAAGGCGACAGGTAACCGCGGTCGAACTGCATGCCTTCAACAACGTCGAGCTCGGTTGCGAGGCCCTTGGCTTCCTCAACCGTGATGACGCCTTCATTGCCGACGCGCTGCATGGCTTCGGAAATGATGCTGCCGATTTCGGTTTCGCCGTTCGCGGAGATCGTGCCAACCTGCGCAATTTCTTCCTGGCCGGAAACCGGCTTGGCAGCGGCGTGGATGCTTTCAACAGCCTTGGCGACAGCGAGATCGATGCCGCGCTTCAAGTCCATCGGATTCATCGCAGCAGCAACAGCCTTCAGGCCTTCCTGGATGATGGACTGGGCGAGAACGGTTGCGGTGGTGGTACCATCGCCGGCGATATCGTTGGTCTTGGAAGCAACTTCCTTGACCATCTGTGCGCCCATGTTTTCGAATTTATCTTCGAGTTCGATTTCTTTCGCAACGGAAACGCCGTCCTTGGTGATGCGCGGCGCGCCGAAAGACTTGTCGATCACGACGTTGCGGCCTTTCGGGCCCAGCGTAACCTTGACAGCGTCGGCCAGGATGTTGACACCCTTCAGCATCCGACGGCGGGCATCCGTGTTGAATTTTACTTCTTTTGCCATGTCTATAATTCCTCAATCACGTAAGTGGGGGTCGATTAGGCCATTACGCCCATGATGTCAGATTCTTTCATGATCAGGAGCTCTTCGCCCTCAACCTTGATTTCGGTGCCCGACCATTTGCCGAAGACAACCTTGTCGCCAACCTTGACATCAAGCGC
>SBHH01000324.1 GCA_006226265.1 Alphaproteobacteria bacterium
CGAACCCGGCCGTTATACCTTCATGGTTCAGTCGAATGATGGCGTCTGGCTTTCGATCGGCAATAAGCTGATTTATGAGGATCCGACTGTCCATGCGGATACTTTCTCCGATGAATTAGTGCTTGAGATTTCCGAGGGGGGCTGGTATCCGATCCACATAAAATATTTTGAGAAGAAGAACACCTCGACCCTCGAACTATATTGGGAAACGCCGGACGGCGGGGACATGGATTATGTCCCGGAAAGCGCCTTCCGCCATTTGAAGAAGTGATGGTACCATGTCTCTGAAAGCGAGAATTTATCAACCGGCGAAAAACGCCATGCAGTCGGGCCGCAAGGGAACGCGCCGCTGGCGCCTGGAATTCGCCCCGGCGATGCAGCGTTATATGGATCCGCTGATGGGGTGGACCGGGTCACGGGATACCAATCAGCAGGTGAGAGTCGATTTCGAGGACAAGGAAAGTGCCATCGCTTTTTGCGAAGCCAATAACATCCCCTTTACGGTGTATGAGCCGAAAAAGCGCAAGCTGCACCTGAAGGCCTATGCGGACAATTTTTCCTATTCACGCGTCCGGGGCTGATGCCTGCGGCCGCACCCGGATTTCACGGCCCCGTAGCTCAGCTGGATAGAGCAATTGACTTCTAATCAATAGGTCGCACGTTCGAGTCGTGCCGGGGTCGCCAAATCTGATAATTTCCCCTTATTTATAATGTCTTATATGTCATACCTTAAGTGCTGTCTCAAGTGGTGTGTGGGTGAGCTTGAGATCTTGTGCGACAGGGATGCAAGTGATCTGCCCGTTCCAGACATTGAGGCCGTTCGCGAGATGCGGATCGTCCCGAAGTGCCTGCTGCCAGCCCTTGTCGGCGATTTTAAGCGCATGGGGCAGGGTGACATTATTGAGCGCATAGGTCGAGGTGCGGGCGACGCCGCCCGGCATATTGGCAACGCAATAGTGCACGACACCGTTCACGACATAAGTCGGCTCCGCATGGGTCGTCGCTTTTGAAGTCTCGAAGCAACCGCCCTGGTCAATTGCCACATCGACGATGACAGAGCCGTCCTGCATGGTGGTCAGCATGTCATGGGTGACGAGCTTTGGCGCGGAAGCGCCCGGAATGAGCACCGCGCCGATGACGAGATCAGCCCCGGCCACCAGCCGCTCCAGCACCGCGTTGGTGGAGTAGATCACCTTGGCAGAGGACTCAAAGTGATTTTCGAGCCGCTCCAGCGTGACCGGATTGCGGTCCAGAATGGTGACATCCGCATGCATGCCGATAGCCATCTGCGCCGCGTTGAAGCCGACCACGCCGCCACCGATGATGACGACCTTGCCCGGGGCAACGCCCGGAACACCGCCCAAGAGCACGCCGCGCCCGCCATGGGATTTTTCGAGCGCCGTCGCCCCCGCCTGTACGGACATGCGGCCTGCGACCTGGCTCATCGGTTTCAGAAGCGGCAGGCCGCCCGTATTGTCAGTCACGGTTTCATAGGCGATGCAGGTCGCGCCGGAAGCCATCAGGTCCCGCGTTTGCTCGGGATCAGGGGCGAGGTGGAGGTAGGTATAGAGGATCTGGCCTTCGCGAAGCTGTGCGCGCTCGACCGCTTGCGGTTCTTTCACTTTTACAACCATATCTGCGGTCGCGAAAACCTCCTCGGCGGTATCGACGATGCGCGTACCTGCTGCAATATAGGCCTCGTCACTTGCGCCAATGCCGAGTCCGGCGCCCTTCTCGATCAGAACGTCATGACCATGGGCCGCTAGCTCGCCTGCGCTTTCCGGGGTCAGGCCGACCCGATATTCATGGTTCTTAATCTCTTTCGGTGTGCCTATAATCATCTGGACTCCCCCTGCTGCATGATGGATGGCTCATCTACGAATTATATCAGAGCGGTTCTGCCAAAACTTTCGAATTTCCTTTTCTGAATGGCATGTTTCAGTATAATTTCTGAATTACCGGGTATTTATCGAGAAAAATTTTCATGGATGGCTTCGATCATCAGGTATTATCTGAATTGCAGATTGATTCGAACCGGCCCATCGCCGAGATTGCAGAAAAGGTGAACCTCTCGCTTTCCGCCTGTCACCGGCGGATCAAGGCGCTGGAGGCGGCGGGCATCATCGATGGCTATGCGGCGCGGCTCGACAAGCATGCATTGGGGTTGGAGGTGGATGTCTTTGTCGAGATTTCTCTAACCTCGCAAAGTCAGGAAACCCTCAATATGTTCGAGCGGGCGGCGATGGCTTACGACGAGATCCTGGAATGTCACCTGACGACCGGCTCGGCGGATTATATCATCCGCGTTGCAGCCCGGGATGTGCCGGACTATGACCGCATCCATCGTCATTGCCTGGCCAAGCTGCCCCATGTCGCCAGCATGCGCTCAACCTTTGCGCTGCGTTCCATCAAGCCCTGGCGGGGGTATCCTGTCACTCTAGGAGAGCGGGAGAAGAGCTAGTACTCCCCATGCCGACCGGCACCCGCGGCAAAACGGGCGGCGCCGGCTTTGGCTTCTTTCTGTTTGGCATCCTCGGCAAGCGCCATTTCGATCTTGACTGCTTCTGCTTCAGTGAGGCCTTCCTGTGCATAGACGCTTTGCCGGTCCGACAGCATGGCGATCTGCGGGAAGGAGGCGATTTGCAGCGCGAGTTCCTCCGCCTGTTCGCGCGCCGTTCCGTTTGGTACGATCCGGCTGACAAGGCCGAGGGTCAGCGCTTCCTCCGCTTTCACGGGGCGTCCCGTCAACATCATGTCAAGCGCCGGGCCCCGCCCGATCAGGCGCGGCAGGCGAACGGTGGTTCCATCGCTCATCGGCACGCCCCAGCGGCGGCAGAAAATCCCGAAGACGGCGCTTTCCTCGGCAATCCGGATATCGCAAAAAAGGGCAAGGCCGAGCCCACCCGCGCAGGCATGTCCCGCAACCGCGCCAATCAGCGGCTTTTTGAGAGGGTTGTGAAATGGTCCTTCCGGGTGCCCGGCCCAGGCGATGTAATCAGCGCGCTCCGCCGTCTCTTTCAGATCGGCACCCGCGCAGAAAGCCCCCTCGGCACCCGTGACGACAGCCACGCGCTGGCTGTCATCAGCTTCGAATGCACGGAAAGCGGCGGCCAGTAAAAGGGCGGTTTCCTTGTCCAGGGCATTCCGAACTTCCGGTCGGTTGATGGTGATCGTCGTGACGGGGCCGTTGGTTTCAACAAGGATTTTCTTTGGCATGTCATGCTTCCTTTTTTATGCCGCGCGGGCGCGCAGTCTTTTTCAGCATTGTAGAAGAAAAAAGCGGGAGGAGGGAATGGAATTCGCCGGATTAGCTCAAACGAAAACGCCCCGGCAATCCAGACATTTAAATGCTGAGGAATGAATTCTGCCAATTGTGGCGGCCGCTAGTTCAGCCGCTTGGTCACAAATCCGTCTTTCGCCGGGTATTTTTCCTTGATGCAGGCTTCGGCGCTGGAGGCGTCTTCGGCCTCCACTTCAAACTTGCAAGGGATTGCCCACCGCTCAGAAATAAGCGG
>SBHH01000137.1 GCA_006226265.1 Alphaproteobacteria bacterium
ACATGAGCCGCCGCTTCATAATGGGGGGAAGCGGACTTGATCCCGGCATTGTGCCTTCGCACAAGCTGACCCTCGATGATTACAGTGACCGATTCCGTATTGGCCTGTTGATCCCGATGTCCGGCTCTGCGGGGCTCTGGGGGCCGTCCTGCATCGCGAGCGCGCAAGTCGCGCTTGCCGAGTTGAACAACGAAAATGGTATTCTCGACAAGCAGATAGAATTCGTGACGGTCGATGCCGCCATCGAATGCGAGGAAACCCTTTACCGTACCATCCACGAAATGATCGAGTTTCGCGAGATCGACGCCATCGTCGGCATGCATATCAGCGCCGTCCGCCAGCAGTTGGCCAAGGTCGTAAGGGGCCGTGTTCCTTACGTCTATACACCGCTCTATGAAGGCGGAGAGGATAGCCCCGGCGTCTATACAATTGGAGAAACGCCGGGCGATCAACTGCTACCCGCCATCCATGCGGTGACAGACCATCACCGGATCAGACGCTGGGCCCTTATCGGCAACGACTATGTCTGGCCGCGCGCCTCCAACTATCTCGCCAAACAATATATCCAGTCGCGGGGCGGCGACGTGGTGCTGGAGCATTATGTCCCTTTCGGCGATGATCATACGGAACGCCTGCTTTTGGAATTGAAGCACAAGGGGGCGGACGGGGTTCTTCTCTCCTTCGTCGGTCAGGACGCGGTCGATTTCAATCGGGCCTTCGGGTCGCTTGGGCTGGATCGGAGAATGGTGCGGCTTTCCTGCGCGATCGAGGAGAACGGCCTGCTCGCCATTGGGGAGGAAAATTCCAAGCGGCTTTATTCCTCTTCCTCCTATTTTTCTGTGCTCGATACGCCCGCAAACAACTGGTTCAAGGAAAAATATCATACCCAGCATGGAGAACGGGCCCCGGCGCTCAACGCGCTTGGCCAATCGCTCTATGAGGGGGTTCAGTTCCTGGCTGAACTGATGAAATGGCAGACGCCTGCGCCTGACAAGGTGATCGTTGATGGCCGTCCCGTCATCAAATACCGCTCGGCCCGCGATGCGTTCTATATCAGCAACAAATCAAAAACCTTGCCGATTTATCTTGCGCGGGCTGACGGGTTCAAATTCTCCATCATCGAAAAGCTCTGAAAGACGGTGAGGTTGGTTAGGCCGATTTTCATCACAATACCCGTTCTTTCGAATTTATTTGATTTGGAAAATAAAATGTTTGAAATGGAAAATAAATTGCGCTAGGACTCTCCCGACAGGCTGGCATGTCGATATGCCACCAGCACAGGGAGATTTGAATGATTTGGTTTGCCGCTTTCATCTGCGCGCTTGTCTTCTTGCTCATTGCCATTCTTTTCCTGAAAGCTTTTTACCAGAAGGCAACGCGGGAAATGTCTCTGGTTCGCACGGGCTTCGGCGGTCAGAAAGTGGTAATTGACGGAGGATGCATCGCCCTTCCCATTCTGCATCAGGCGCAAAAGGTCATGATGTCGGCCATTCCGGTCACGGTCGTCCGTCGTGGCGACAAGTCTTTCATCAGCAAGGATCATTTACGGCTCGATATTGAGATGAGCTTTGAGGTGCGCGTGACGCCGACCCATGACGGCGTGGCGACGGCCGCGCAGGCGCTCGGTCCCCGTATCGCAAGAAGCAGCGATGCCCTTCATGAAGTGCTGGAAAGCAAGATCATCGACACCATTCAGGCAGCCTCCGCAGCATCCACGCTTGAGGAAATCCACGAAAACCGCAAGGCCTTCACCGATGAAATTGCAAGCGCGGTCAGTGTCTTTATCGAAGGGCTCGGCCTCCGGCTTGAATCTTCCTCGCTCCTCCATCTCGATCAGGCGGCCTTTGCCACCCTCGATGAAAACAATGTCTTCAATGCCATCGGCATGCGGAAAGTGAGCGAGCTGGTCTCGCGCAACCGGCGGGAACGGATCCGGATCGAGACGGAAGCTGATATTTCGGTGCGCGAAAGCCGTCTTGCCCAGGTCCAGCGGCGGCTGGAGCTGGAACGGGAGGAAAAGGAATCAGAGATTTCCCAGCAGGCCTATCTCACCCGTCTCGCTGCGGAAACCGAGGCCCAGTCCGTTCAGGCCAAGGTGAAATCCTCCCTTATGGCAGAGGAGACGACCCTCTCCAAGGAGCGGGATATCAAGGCCTTCAAGATCGAGCATGACGAAACCCTCCGCCGGAAAGAGATGGACGCGATCCGCGAGCTTGAAGGCGTGAAAATCGATCACGCGATCTTCCTTGCGGCGAAACGCGCAGAAGAGGCCAAGGCCAAGGCGGCGGAGGAAAGCTCGAAATCCCAGGTCATTCTGGCGGCGGAAGCGGTCCATACCGAGAAGGAAGAGGCAGTGGCGGTGCGCGAAGAAAAAATTGCGCTTCTACGGCTGCGAAAGGAGCTTTCCGTCAAGCAGGAGGCCGCGAAGAACAAGGCCGAGACGGAAAAACTTCTTGCAGAAGCGGACGCCCGCAATGTCGAAGTCAGGGCGCAGGCCGAAAAAGCCCGCCTGCAGGCGGAGGCCGAGGGACTTGCCGCGAAGATCAAGGCCGAGAACGGCCTCAGCGACGCTGTTATCTCCATGCGGCTTGAAAAACGCAAGCTGGACCGGATGCCGGAAATTCTGGGGATGATGATGAAACCGGTCGAAAAGATCGACAGCATCCGCATCAACCAGATCGGCGGGCTTGGAAATGGCGCGGCCAACGGCGGAGGTGGGGTCGATGGCGCATTCGGTGCGGCCATGGACCAGATCCTCGGCATGGCGGTGCGCCTTCCGGCGATGAAACAGATGGGCGAGGAAATCGGGGTCGATTTCGACGCCAATCTTGCGGGCCGGATGGCGGACTACGCCAACCGGATCAAATCAGGCGACAAGACGAAAAAAGATTAATTTGGAGGTTCTCATGACGATCAACCGGAGACAGTTTCTGACCACCACGGCTGCACTGGCAGGCGCCAGCATGCTGCCGCTTCGCGCCTTTGCGGCCAATGACATCAAGTTCGGCTCAATCCTCGATACGTCGGGCCCGTTCGATGCCTACGGCAAGCCGATGGACATGGCCATGCGGCTCGCAATTGGCGAGATCAATGCGGCGGGCGGTCTGAATGGTGAAAAGATCGAGATCGACGCCTATGACACTCAGTCGAACATGGCGCTTTACACCCAGTATGCGCAGCAGCTGACGCGGCAGGACAAGGTGGACGTTGTTCATGGCGGCATTCTTTCTGCATCGCGTGAGGCGATCCGGCAGATCTTGCGGAAATCAAAGACTCTTTACTTCTACAATGTTCTCTATGAAGGCGGGGTGTGTGACCGGAATATCTTCATCAATGGCGTGACGCCTGCGCAGCAGGTCGAGGTGCTGATCCCGTACGCGATGAAGAAATCCGGCAAGAAAGTCTATGTGCTGGCGGCCGATTATAACTACGGCCAGATCACCGCGAAATGGATCCAGAAATATGTCGCCGACAACGGCGGTGAGACG
>SBHH01000156.1 GCA_006226265.1 Alphaproteobacteria bacterium
ACAGCCGCTTAATAGTGGAATAAGTAAGCTACTGCATAATACGCGACTAAAAAAACGCGAATTCCACTTAAACATGCCGGTATATTAAGCATAAAGCCTGACGAATCACAACAAATTTAATGCCATACCATATCTCGTAGGCTCTTAAATTTCTTCCGCAACCCCTTGAACCATCGGCACGAATCGAACCGGTAAAAGCACCTCTTCCGAGACGTTTCCCTCCATATCCTTGGTTACCCGCAGGATGTTCTGATCCGTCGTGTCCCGTCCTACCGGCAGGATCATGATGCCGCCATCGGCAAGCTGATCGAGGAGGGCCGGCGGGATCTTTTCCGCCGCCGCGGTGACGATGATGCGGTCGAACGGCGCCTGTTCCGGCCAGCCTTTATGGCCGTCGCCGACGCGGGCGGTAATATTGGTGATCTTGAGCGCCTTGAAAGCCTCTTCCGCCGCACTCAGCAGGTTGCGGTAACGCTCGACCGAATAGACGCGGCGACAAAGGCGCGCCAGGATCGCCGTCTGATAGCCCGATCCCGTGCCGATTTCCAATACTTTCCGCCGCTTGTCGAGGTCCAGCATCTGCGTCATATAGGCGACGATATAGGGCTGGCTGATGGTCTGGCCGCTGGCGATGGGCAGAGCAATATTCTCATAGGCCCGGTCGCGAAAGGTTTTCGGCACGAAAACATCCCGCGCCACCCGCTCGATGGCCGAAAGGACATCGGTGCTGCTGATCCCCTGGCGCCGAAGCTCCATAATCAGGCGGATTTTCTGGGCGGGATTGTCGTCAATCACGCGAGAACCTTTTTCAGCTCCCCGGCGAGGCGCTGCTCCGTCAGATTGAGCTTCAACGGCGTGACGGAAACCTGCCGGTTGATAACCGCCTGCAGATCGGTACCGGCCGCCGGCTTGCCGATCGTCGGGCGGTATCCGAGCCAGAAATATTCCCGCCCCCGCGCATCAACCCGGTTATCGATCGACAGGTTGGAGAGATCGCGCTTGCCCTGCTCCGTGACGGCGACGCCGGTTACCTCCTCCTTCGGGATGGCCGGGAAGTTGATATTCATGAAGACGTCCTCCCCCCATTCCATGGTCAGGAGTTTTTTGATGATCCCGGGCGCCATGGCGGCGGCGGTTTCCCAATACATCTGATCCGCATCCAGCAGGCACTGGCTGAGCGCGACGGAGCGGACGCCGAGCAGGGTCCCCTCGCAGGCCGCGGCAACCGTGCCGGAATAAAGAACGTCTTCGCCGAGGTTACCGCCCCGGTTCACGCCGGAAAGGATCAGGTCGGGCTTCTCGTCCGGGAAGAGATAGTTGAGCGCCATCATCACGCAATCGGTCGGCGTCCCCTCGACCGAATATTCGTGATCGGTATATTTCGTGATCCGGAGCGGATCATGCAGCGTGAGCGAGCGCGACGCTCCGCTCTGTTCCTTCGCCGGGGCGACCACATAGATATCATCCGACAGTTCGGCGGCGATCCGCCGGAGCACTTCCATCCCCGGCGCGTCGAACCCATCATCATTACTCAGAAGAATACGCAAAATGAAACCTCTTGTTCTTGTTGTTATTTGCCGATCACCGCCACCCCGTCCATATAAGGCTGAAGCGCCTCTGGGATACGGATGGAGCCATCGGCCTCTTGATAGTTTTCGAGAACCGCGATCAAGGTCCGCCCGACGGCAAGCCCCGACCCGTTCAGGGTGTGAACGAAATGATTGCCCTTCTCGCCTTCGCGGCGGAAGCGCGCCTTCATGCGTCGGGCCTGGAAATCGCCGCAGTTGGAGCAGCTGGAAATCTCCCGGTAGGTGTTCTGTCCCGGCAGCCAGACTTCAAGGTCATAGGTTTTCCGCGCGCCGAAACCGGTATCGCCGCTGCACAGCACCATGACACGATAGGCAAGGCCAAGCCGTTGCAGGATATCCTCCGCGCAGGCCGTCATGCGCTCATGCTCTTCTTCCGACTGATCCGGCGTCGTGACGGAGACCATCTCGACCTTGTTGAACTGATGCTGGCGCAGCATGCCCGCCGTATCCTTGCCCGCCGAGCCCGCCTCGGACCGGAAACAGGGTGTATGGGCGGTGAAGCGAAGCGGCAGCTCTGCGCCATCGAGAATGCTTTCGCGCACAAGATTGGTGAGCGGCACTTCCGCCGTGGGGATCAGGTAATGATCTTCCTGCGTCTTATAGAGATCCTCCTCGAACTTCGGGAGCTGTCCGGTGCCGTGAAGGCTCGTGCCCCGCACCATGACCGGCGGATTGACCTCAAGATAGCCCTTCTCCTTCGTATGGACATCCAGCATGAAGGCCGCGAGCGCGCGTTCAAGCCGCGCGATGGCACCGCTCGTCACCACGAAGCGGGAGCCGGAGATTTTCGCGGCCCGCTCGAAATCCATCAGACCGAGCTTTTCGCCAAGCTCATAATGCTCTTTCGGCGTGAAATCGAAAACCGGCGGCTCGCCGACACGGCGCAGCTCGACATTCGCGGCCTCGTCCGCGCCATCCGGCACATCCGCATCCAGAATGTTGGGAATGCCCGCCAGCATGTCTTCCAGTGCCTGATGGGTCTCGCGTTCTTCGGCCTCCAGGGCCTGGGCGGTGGATTTGAGCTCCGCCACCTCGCGGATCAGCGCCTCGGCGTCGCCGCCGCTTGATTTTGCCTTGCCGATTTCCTTCGCCGCCGCATTCCGGCGGGACTGGATTTCCTGCATATCCGTCTGGATCTTGCGCCATTTCGCATCCTGCGCCAGAACCGCGCCGGACAGAGCCGAAGCCCCGCGCCGGGCAAGCGCCGCATCAAAGCTTTCCGGATTTTCCCTGATCCATTTTAAATCAAGCATCGCACCATCAATTCGCTGTGTGAGAAAAACGGGATTCCTGTTGTATAAGGGCGCAAGGGCGCGCCGTCCAGAGGGCTTTGCGGAACAAAGTGGATTTATGGCAAAATTGTGGGATCAAGCCCACAAAGCAGCAGAAATCAGTCTTCGCTTTCGGCTTCTTCGCGCTGTTTCCGCTTTTTCTCGACCATCTGCACGCTCAGGATCGACAGGGCATAAAGCCCAATGATCGGCAGGGCGAGCGTGATCTGGCTCAAAGGATCGGGCGGCGTCAGGATGGCGGCGACGATGAAGGCGACGACGATGGCGTATTTGAACTTCGCCTTCAGCCCGGCGGAGGAAACGATCCCGACCCGGCCAAGCAGCGTCAAAAGCACCGGCAGCTGGAAGCAGAGCCCGAAGGCGAAAATAAGCTTCATGGCGAGGCTCAGATATTCGCTCACCCGCGTTTCCGACTGGATCGGCAGGGTCATGGGGTCGGCAGGCGTCGGCAGGTAATTCGCTATTTTCGGATACTCATGCACCAATGCGGCAAAGGCGCGGGCATACATGGTCGCGTGGCTCGTGCTTTCAAAGCTCAAAAGGAACTTCCAGGCGAGCGGCATCACCACTTCATAGGCGAGCGCGCCGCCCATGAAAAAAAGGA
>SBHH01000127.1 GCA_006226265.1 Alphaproteobacteria bacterium
TCGATAAGACGTCCTTCCGTTTCTTTCCGCCAAAGAATTTCCGAAAGCGGCAACGCCTTATCCAGCACCTCTTTCATGGCTTGCGATCCCTCTTTCCGGACCAGGTCGTCCGGATCGACACCTTCGGGCAAAAGCGCGAAGCGGAGCGAATGTCCAGGCTTAAGGAGCGGAAGTGCCCGTTCCGCAGCCCGCAAGGCCGCCCGCCAGCCTGCGCTGTCACCATCGAGGCACATGATGGGTTCCGCCGCCATACGCCAGAGGATTTGCAGCTGTTCCTCGGTTACCGCCGTGCCGAGAGGGGCGACCGACTGGTTGAAACCGGCCTCAGCAAGCGCAATCACGTCCATATAGCCTTCTGCAACGATGATATTGCCCGCATCGAACGCCGCTTGGCGCGCCGCCGCCATATTATAAAGCACGCTGCCCTTATGAAAGAGCGGGGTCTCGGGTGAATTAAGGTACTTCGCGGGCGCATCGCCAAGCGCCCGTCCGCCAAAGGCGATGACCCTGCCCCGCCGATCGGTGATCGGAAACATCAACCGGTCGCGAAACCGGTCATAGCTGTCGCGCCCGTCTTCAGGCTTGATGATAAGGCCGCCTTCAATCAGCGTTGCCTCAGTCACACCGCGCGCAATCAGGGCATCTTTAAGAGCCGTCCGGTGCGGGGGCGCAAAGCCGAGCCGGAACCGGCCTACCGCTTCATCGGAAAGCTGCCGCCTTGCAATATATTGCCGCGCACCCGCCCCGCCTTGCGAAGTGAGCTGCGATGTAAACCATTTCGCGGCAAGCTCCATCGCCTCATGCAATGTGGAGGCACGTTCCTGCCGCGCCCGGTCCGCCGGTCTCTGTTCCGGCATCGGCAAGCCGGCGAGAGCCGCAAGTCGTTCGACCGCCTCAGGGAAGGAAACTCCTTCCGTCTGCTGCACGAAATCAACGAGATCGCCATGCGCCCCACAGCCGAAGCAGTGATAGAAGCCTTTGTCTTCATTGACCGTGAAAGAGGGTGTTTTTTCGTTATGGAAAGGACAGAGGCCGGAGTATTCGCGGCCCTTCTTCGTCAGCTTTGTCCGGCGGCCGATCAGATCGGCAAGGCCGACACGGGCTCTTACCTCTTCCATGAACTGCGGCGGAAAGGCCATTCATAATCCTCTATGGATTGCTCGGGGAATTGTAACCGGTTAAAAATAAAAAACGGACAAACGCCCCGCCCTTGTTGTTTTTCGGGCGCTTACGCGCCCAGCATTTCCTTGACGATAGCGCTCGCCTTTGAAAAATCCATACGCCCGGCATATTTGCTTTTCAGTTCCGCCATCGTGCGCCCCATGTCTTTCAGACCGGCTGCATCAATATCCTCTATTGTCTTGCTGACCGCCTCACGGGTTTCTCCTTCGTCGAACTGTTTCGGCAGATATTCGGAAATAATGTCAATTTCCTCCTGCTCCGCCGCGGCAAGGTCGATCCGCCCGCCTTTTTCATAGGCGGCAATGGAGTCTTTTCGCTGCCGCACCATGGTCGTCAGCATCTGAAGAATTTCATCGTCACTGATTCCCTCGTCAGCGCCCTTGTCCCGCGCCGCCAGATCCCTGTCCTGCAGGGTCGCAATGATCAGACGCAAAGTTGAAAGCTTGCGCTTATCCTTTGATTTCATTGCTTCTTTTAGAGAATCTTTTATTCGTGCCCGTAGCATTATTACACAAATCTGTTGTGAAGAAAGGCGCCATACTAACTGATCATTCAATTTTTAGCAAACCAATTTTTCTTTATAAGCCATTGTTTTTAAAGGGAAATTTTTCTATGGAAAAACTTGACGCGCTGCATCAAACTCCTTATGTTCCGGCTCAACATCAGCATTATGCCAGAGAGTTTTCGGCTCGGCGGAACGACCGCAAGAGGGTCCCCATTATCATGTCTAATTTAGAGAATGCGGTGGATTTGAACAGCGAACGGACGGCAACCGCCGTTCTCGTACTCGGCGACGGCACGGTTTTCCACGGATTTGGTATCGGCGCAACCGGAGAAACGGTTGGCGAGGTCTGCTTTAACACCTCCATGACCGGTTATCAGGAAAGCCTGACCGATCCTTCCTTCGCCGGACAGCTTATCACTTTCACCTTCCCCCATATCGGCAATGTCGGCTTTAACAGCGAAGATATCGAGACCGGCGGCATCGCCGCGAACGGCCTTGTCATCCGCGCAGATATTACGGATCCCGCCAACTGGCGCGCGACCGGGCATCTGGATGCCTGGCTGAAAGAGCGCGACCTCATTGGCATCGCGGGCGTCGATACGCGCCGCCTGACACATTATATACGGAAATCCGGCGCACCCAACGGCGTGATCGCGCATCATCCGGATGGCAAGTTCGATATCCCGGCCCTTATCAAGATGGCAGTGGACTGGCCCGGCCTTGAGGGCATGGATCTCGCGAAGGAGGTTTCCTGTAAAGAGCCTTACGACTGGACCGAGACGAACTGGAATATCGCGGGCGGCTTCGGTACGCTGGATGCGCCGAAACGCCACATCGTCGCGGTCGACTACGGCGTGAAGCGCAATATCCTCCGCTGCCTCGCGGAACTCGGCTGCCGCGTCACGGTTGTTCCGGCCAATGCAAGTTTTGACGACATCATGGCTTACAAGCCGGACGGCATTTTCCTCGCGAACGGCCCGGGCGATCCGGCGGCGACCGGCGAATATGCCGTTCCCGTCATCAAAAGCTGCGTTGAGAGCGGCGTGCCGACTTTCGGCATCTGTCTCGGTCATCAGATGCTGGCCCTCGCCCTCGGCGGAGAGACCATAAAAATGCATCAGGGCCATCGCGGCGCGAACCAGCCAGTCAAGGATATGGAGACCGGCAAGGTCGAGATCACCTCGCAGAACCACGGCTTCGTAGTCAAGCGCGAGAGCCTGCCCGCGGGCGTGATCGAAACTCACAAGTCCCTGTTCGACGGGGTGGTCGAGGGACTGAAGATCGAGGGAAAACCGGTCTTCTCCGTGCAATATCATCCTGAAGCGAGCCCCGGCCCGCAAGACAGTTACTATCTTTTCCAGCGTTTCATAGATCTGGTGGACGCCCATGCCTAAACGTACTGACATTAAATCCATCATGATCATTGGCGCCGGCCCGATCGTGATCGGGCAGGCCTGCGAGTTCGACTATTCCGGCACCCAGGCCTGCAAGGCGCTGAAGGAGGAAGGCTACCGGATCGTCCTGGTCAATTCGAACCCGGCGACGATCATGACCGATCCCGATCTCGCCGACGCCACCTATATCGAGCCGATCACGCCGGAAGTCGTCGCCAAGATCATCGCGCGCGAGCGCGCCGAGCGGCCCGACGAGGTGATGGTCCTGCTGCCGACCATGGGCGGCCAGACGGCGCTGAACACGGCGCTGTCGCTGCAGCAGATGGGCGTGCTGGAAAAATACAATATCGAGATGATCGGCGCGAAGCCGGAAGC
>SBHH01000341.1 GCA_006226265.1 Alphaproteobacteria bacterium
AGATCAGCCGATCTTCGCATAACCGTTATTGAGCACGACGATATCCCGCTCCTTCACACGGCAGCGGAAAGAGACGTCCGGTCCATCCTTCCAGATTTCCGTGACAATCGTCTCACCGGGATAAACCGGGGAAGAGAAACGGAGCTTCATGGATTTGAGTTTTGTCGGATCATAGCCGCATGCCTCTTTCAGAAGGGCATGACCGGCAACGCCGAGGGTGGCCAGACCATGGAGGATGGGCGCCTTGAAGCCCGCGTTTGTCGCGACGCGCGGATCCGCATGAAGCGGATTGAAATCGCCGCTTAAGCGATAGATAAGCGCGGCCTGCTGCAGCGTCGGAAGCTCGACTACCGTATCGGCGGCGCGTTCCGGCATGACATGAGGCTTCGGAGCGTCCACCGCCGGACCGCCAAAACCGCCATCGCCCCGGCAGAAAGTCGTCGAGGTGAGCGTTGCGAGAAGGTCCCCGCTCGCTTTCTCCCGTACCTCGCGGGTCGAGTACATGAGCGCGCCCTTGCCCTCCCCCTTGTCGATGATCTCGGTGATCTTCGTCGTGCCGACGACCGTTCCGGCGGAGGGTAAAGGCTTGTGGATTTCAATCCCTTGTTCCCCATGTAAAACTTTCACCCAGTCAACGCCGAACTCCGGCTGTTTCAGGAAAAAGCCTGGATAGGCGAGCACTACCGCCATGGTCGGCAGGGCCAGCATATCCTCCTCATAGGTGAAGCGGAGCTGATCCATATCAAGCGGATCCATCGACAGACCGACGCCAAGCGCATAGAGAATGCTGTCCTTGGTGGTATAGGTCTGTTCGATATCGTCGAACTTCCAGTTGATAAGCTTGTCGTAATCAATGGCCATTGATCGCGCCTCCCTCAGACCGGATCCCAGCAGAAGACGTCGCCGGAGCGTTCCAGCGGCACGAGCGAGGATTCAACCGCCGGGCCGAAGCGTGCGGCGACCGTTTCCGGCGTCCAGCCTTCGGAGGACTGCAGGTTGCGGATCGGTCGCGGCTGGCTCATCAGGCAAATCTCGTTATTGCGGACGACGAAAATCTGGCCGGTGATCTTTTCCGCCTGGTCGGAGAGAAGATAGACGGCGAGCGGCGCGATCTTTTCCGGCGTCATTTGCTGGATTTTGGCAACCCGTTCCCGCTCCGCATCCGTGCCCTGGGGGATCGTGCCAATCAGGCGCGACCAGGCAAAAGGCGAGATGCAGTTGGAGCGAACGCCGAAGCGCGACATATCGAGCGCAATGGAGCGCGACAGTCCGGCAATGCCGAGCTTCGCGGCGGCATAGTTGGCCTGACCGAAATTGCCGATAAGGCCGGAGGTCGAAGTCATATGCACGAAGGAGCCGCTCTGCTGCTCGCGGAAATAAGGCGCGGCGGCGCGACTCACGTTAAAGCTGCCTTTCAGATGAACGGCGATGACCGCATCGAACTGTTCTTCACTCATCTTGTGGAAGATCACATCGCGGAGGATACCGGCGTTATTGACGATGCAGTCGATCCGGCCGAATTCCTTTCGCGCATCCTCGATCATCTTACCGGCATCATCGCTGCTCGCGACATTGCCGAAGTTGGCGATGGCCTCCCCGCCCGCATCGGTGATGGTTTTAACCACCTCAAGCGCCGGAACCTGATCGGCGCCTTCGCCCTGTTCCGTGCCGCCAAGGTCATTGACCACGACTTTCGCGCCCTGCTCGGCACACATAATGGCGATGCCGCGCCCGATGCCGCGCCCGGCGCCGGTGACCACGACGACTTTACCTTCAAGCATATTTTTGTCTGACATGTGCGTCCCTTTTCCTTTTTGTTCTTTGTTTTTCTTTTCAGGAACCCTCCGGTCGATGCCGGAGGGTATTCCCCTGATTATAAGGACTGATGAGCCGCCGTCGATAGAAAAATCCGGCGGCGGGGCCGAATTCCAAAAATCATCTAGCCTTTGGCGAGTGACTGGATCGCCGAAGAGGTAACGACCTTGTTCTCGTTGATATAGAGCTCGTGGTTCTTCTCGATATCCTTGAGGCTGTAATAGTAATTGACGAGCAGCCCGGCGGATTGCGCCATGCCGTTCGGCGAAGTATCGCCAAGCCAGTTGATCCGTTCCAGCCGCGCGCCATTCCCGAGATGAAAGCGCGCCACCGGATCGACTGGGCGCTCGCGCTGTTTTTCATTCACGAGATAATGCGCAACCAGTTTTTCGAGCGGTTCGCGCGCCGCCGCCGCAGCCTCCTCATCCTTGTACCAGTCCGGATCGGCGAGAAGCTTGTGAAGCGCCGTGCAGCGGCTTGCGGACAGCGGCCCCGTCTTGCCGCTCTGGTCACTGAACCAGTTCATGAATCCCGGAATAGGCGACAGGGTTGCAAAATGCTTGAGGTTTGGCAGCTCTTTCGAAAGTTCCGCGACCACCTGCTTGATCAGAAAATTGCCAAAACTGATCCCGCGAAGGCCATCTTGACAATTGCTGATGGAATAGAAAATGGCCGTGTCGGTGCGGCGTGGGTCAAGCCGCTCGCCGTCCTGCGACAGGAGCGGGGGAACTGCATTGGCAAGGCCTTTTACAAGCGCAACCTCGACAAAAATCAATGGCTCTTCCGGCAGGGCGGGATGGAAAAAGGCGAAGCAGCGCCGGTCGGTATCGAGACGGCGGCGCAAATCCTCCCACCCGTCGATGGCATGAACGGCCTCATATTCGATCAGCTTTTCCAGCACCACGGCAGGCGTGCGCCAGTCGATTCGCTCAAGCTGCAGGAAGCCCCGATTGAACCAGGAGGTGAGAAGGTGCTTCAGATCATTATCAACCGGGCGAAGTTCGGAATGGGCGCGCAGATGGTTCACCAGAAACTTTCGCATGGCGACAATGGTCTCGGTGCCGCCCGGTGCGAAATTGATCCGCCGCATCAGTTCCTGGCGCGGGGCTTCAATTGCGTCCGACAACCGCTTGTAGTTCATGCCGCTTGCATCCTCGTGATAAGCGGCGACGGCGGCGTCGATCTCCGCTTCGTCCGGTGAAAGTTCGGTTTGCAGAAATTTGAAGAACCGGAGCCGTTCCGCTTCATCGAGTTCGGCCCAAAGAAGGACGATCTCGCGCGCAAGTGCCATGCCCGACGCCTCTCCCTTCTGGGTCAGAAGGTCGCGGCAGAGCCCTTCGATCCCCGGCCCGCGGCCCTTTCCGCTTCGAAGGTCCAGAAGCTCGCGCCCCGCGTCGGCAATGGAATTGAATATTTGGGAGACAAATGTCGGCGCCATCGAACTCTCAATCTGGTTATTTAATGGGTAACTGTCTGAAAAATATCGTGACTCTATGATAAGCATAAATTTGACATTTTGAAGTCCCGGGCGCGGCCAACATAAGAATAATGTGACGAAGGGCAAATTCCTTCGCCGTAAGATTGTGCGGCTTGCACCCTTTTCTCAATTCTACTATACCCGTTTAATCTAATTCATTGTCC
>SBHH01000149.1 GCA_006226265.1 Alphaproteobacteria bacterium
TGTTCGGGATCTGGCTCTCGGAACGGGACAAACCTGCCGGCTGATTCAGAAATCGGAAACGATCCCTTTTCGCTCCCAATCGCCGTAGCGCGTCGGCTCTAAACCGGAGGGGCCGCCGATTTCGCCATCGGCCTGTTTCACGCGGATCGCCGCCTCCTTGAGGCTCGCCTTCTTGGCCGCCGCGATCCTGTCCTCACGCACCTTGTTCTTGTCTTCGGACTTTTCCGCCGCCATCACTCAATCCTCGGTCATTTGAGAGTTTGGACACAGTATTTCTGAAGCCTCACTGGACCGCAAGCCCGATTTCCCGTAAAGAAGCGCCCATGAACAACCATTCCCTCAATCCCCGTGCCGCCGCCGTCCGGCTTCTGACCCGGGTACTGAACAAGAACCAGCTTCTGGATGAGGCGCTTGATGCCGCCCTTGAAGGTCTGGAAGGGCGCGACCGATCCCTTGCCCGCGCTATTGCCTCGACCGCGCTTCGTCATCTCGGCATTCTGGATGCGCTGATCGACAAAGTGCTGGACCGTCCGCTTCCGCAAAAGGCAGTTGAGATTCGCCATATCCTCAAGGTCGGCATGACGCAGCTTATATGGCTCGATATCCCGGCCCATGCCGCCGTGTATGACACGGTCGCGCTGCTGCCGGACAAAAGCAAATACAAGGGCCTTGTCAATGCGCTTCTCCGCCGGACCGACCGGCAAGGCACAAAGCTTCTCGCCGACCTTGATCAGCCGAAGGTGAATACCCCTGTCTGGCTGTGGGACAGCTGGTCCGCTCAATACGGCGAAGAAACGGCGCGCGCCATTGCCACCGCCCATCTCGAGGCAGCCCCGCTCGATATCACTCCGAAGGCTGATCCGGAGATTTGGGCGGAACGTCTTGGCGCAGAACTTCTGCCGACCGGATCGCTCCGCCTCTCCTCTGGACGGGGCCTCACTGACTTTCTCGGTTATGACAGCGGTGACTGGTGGGTGCAGGATAGTGCCGCCGCATTGCCCGCGAAGCTGTTCGGCGATGTGACAGGCAAGACAATTCTGGATCTTTGTGCGGCCCCCGGCGGAAAAACCGCGCAGCTTGCCGCCGGGGGCGCGTTCGTCACCGCTCTCGACCGGTCAAAGACAAGGCTGTCGCGACTGCAGGACAATCTTGCAAGGCTGCACCTGACCGCAAGCGTGATCGTCGCCGATGCGGAAGAATACAGGCCTGTTGAACCGCCGGAAGGGATATTGCTGGATGCGCCCTGCTCCAGTACCGGCACGATCCGCCGCCATCCAGATGTCGCCTGGTTGAAATCAGAAGGTGATGTCGAGAAGCTGGCGGGGTTGCAGTCGCGGCTTCTGGATAGGGCGGCGGCGAGCCTGAAAGAGGGCGGCATCCTCGTCTATAGCGTCTGTTCCCTCCAGCGGGAGGAAGGGGAAGCGCAGATCGAGACGCTACTGGCTCGTGACAAGAGCCTCAGGCGCATGCCCGTCACCTCACCGGAAGTCGGCGGCCTTGACGAGATCCTGACGCCCGAAGGCGACCTTCGATGCCTGCCCAGCCATCCCGCCGGAATGGATGGGTTTTTCGCTGCCCGCCTGATGAAAATAACTGCGCCCCGCGCTTGAGCAAAAGCGGCGGAACATGGTAAAGGAAAGAGAACTCTCCCGCTGTCCCTGGCAGGGGCCGGACAAGTATTTTTGAAGGAACATCATGCGTAAACCGGTCAGAATTGCCCCTTCGATCCTCGCGGCGGATTTTGCGAAACTGGGCGCGGAAGTTGCTGCGGTCGCCGAGGCGGGCGCGGATTTCATCCATGTTGATATCATGGACGGCCATTTCGTCCCGAATATCAGCTTCGGCCCGGCTGTCACGAAATCCGTCCGGAGCTATACGGACAAGCCTTTCGACTGCCATCTGATGATTTCTCCGGTCGATCCCTACGTCGGCGAATTTGCCGATGCGGGCGCCGATATCATCACCCTCCATCAGGAGGCCGGTCCGCATCTTCATCGCAGCCTGCAGTATATCAAGTCCTTCGGCATCAAGGCCGGCGTCTCGCTCAATCCGGCGACGCCCGCAGAAAGCCTCGAGCATGTGATGGATGAGGTTGACCTCATTCTGGTGATGAGCGTCAATCCTGGCTTCGGTGGACAGAAGTTCATCCCGTCCCAGCTTGACAAGATCCGCCGCCTGCGCGCCATGATCGACGAGACCGGCCGGGATATCGATCTGGAGGTGGACGGCGGGATCAATGCCGAAACCGCACCGCTGGTGATCGAGGCGGGGGCCGACCTGCTGGTGGCGGGAAGCGCCGTCTTCAAGGGCGGGATGGAACAATATGCGGCCAATATCAGGCTGCTGACAGGCAGGACATGAACCGCGCCGCGCGAGTGCCAGCCACCGGAGGCTTGCCAGCGCGGCGATCAGTTACCGATGTCCTTTTTTCAAGTGCTCCTTATCAGGCAAGCCTGAAGGGCCGGGTACCGAAGAAGCTCACCCTCATTCCCCATGACATTTTCCCGGGTAATGCTGAACGGGCCGACAGCATGTTCCAGTGCGAGTTTGAATTCGCAGGTTTCAAGCTGGTGCAGAACAGCCAGGAACCGTGGCGCCCTGAAAAGGACATGCCGCTTGCCTGGCACCGGGAACTGCACCGCTTTGGCTGGCTGCGTGATTTTGTCGCGAACGGAAGCGAGGCCGCGCGGCGCCATGCGCGAGTACTCCTTCTTTCCTGGATTGGCGAGTTTGAAGGCTATCATCCCTATATCTGGGATGAGGAGGTTCTGAATTACCGCCTGATCCACTGGCTGTCCGCCAGCGGATTTCTGCTGGAGAAAGAGGAGAAGGGCTTTAACTACCGCTTTCTCCGGGCACTCCGGCGGCAATTTGTCCATCTGAGCCGCCTTGCCAAAAAGAAGGCGAAGCTGGAGGACCGTGCCCCGACCTGGCAGGCGCTGCTCTATGGCACCCTCGCCTTCTCCGACATGCGGAAGACATGCCCAAAACTGCTCTCCTCGCTGGAGGCGGAGCTTGACCGCATCGTGCTTGCCGATGGCTGTCATATTTCCCGAAATCCCGAACGGCATCTGATGCTGCTCGGCGAACTGGTCGGGCTTCGCAACAGCCTCATGGCGGGCGGGGAAATGGTGCCGGTCGCCATCAACAACGCAATTGACCGCCTTGCCCCGGCGATCCGCTTTTTCCAGCATGGCGATGGACAGCTCGCCCTCTTCAACGGGGGTGCCGCGCTTGAGGAGGGATATTGCGATACGCTTCTATCCCTCTCCGATGCAACGGGCCGCCCGCCGCACCGTTTTCCGCAAGGCGGGTTCGAACGGGCCAAGGCGGGCCGCGCCCTCCTGGTACTGGAGAGCGGGGAAGGCGGCCGGGACAAGGCGCATCTCCATCATTCGGGGCTTTTGAGTTTTGAATTCAGCTTTGCGCGGGAGCGATTGATCGTCAATTG
>SBHH01000295.1 GCA_006226265.1 Alphaproteobacteria bacterium
CAAAGCTGGCGGTGGTCTGCCTGACGGCTTTCATGCTGCTTCTGGCGGTCGCTTTTTCGCTCAAGGTATCGAGTGATTTTTCGCGTATATGGATGTACAGCTATGGCATTGCCACCTTCATCCTGATCATGATCTACCGGATGGTCGCCTTCGTGGTGATCAATTTCCTCGCAAGCCGGAAAATTTGCACGCGTAATGTCGTCATCCTGGGAGCGGGCAAACAGACTGAACGGCTTCTCAAGCAGTTGTCGAGCGAAAAACCGGCCATCAACAACGTTGTCGGCATTTTCGACGATCGGATCGGGCGCGTCGGGCCGACCATCGGCGGGCATCTTGTGCTTGGCAATCTCGAGGCGCTGATGCGGTTCGTGCGTGGCAATCACGTGGATGATATCATCGTCGCTCTGCCCTGGAATGCGGATGAGCGGCAGATCGAGATCGTCAGCCGCCTTCGCGAACTTCCGGCGCATGTGCATCTTGTTTCCGACCTTGTGGGTTTCCGCTTCCCCTATCAGCCCTCACCCAATCATTTCGGTGGCGTGCCGATGATCGAGGTTGTGGACAGCCCTATGTCCGGCTTCAAGGTGGTTATCAAGGCGCTGGAGGACCGGATTCTAGGGACTCTTCTGTTGCTCGCCTTCTCGCCCGTCCTTCTGCTCGTCGCGCTTGCCATTCGCATGGAAAGCAAGGGGCCCGTGTTGTTCAAGCAGAAGCGCTATGGCTATAACAATCAGATTTTTGAAATCTACAAGTTCCGCTCCATGTATCATAATGGAGAGCAGCCAAAAGTGACGAAACAGGCCTCCCGGGAAGATCCGCGCATCACTCGTGTTGGCCGTTTTATCCGCCGCACCAGCCTGGATGAACTGCCGCAGCTTTTCAACGTGGTGACGGGCAGCATGTCGCTTGTCGGCCCGCGGCCGCATGCGATTGATCATAATGAGGAATATTCCGAGCTGATCGACGGTTATTTTGCCCGCCACAAGGTAAAGCCCGGCATTACCGGCTGGGCGCAGGTGAAAGGATTCCGGGGCGAGACGGATACATTGGAAAAAATGGAGGCCCGCGTTAATTATGATACCTATTATGTCGAAAACTGGTCGCTGTTCTTTGATTTGCAGATACTGGTGATGACGGGATTCGTCGGTTTCATCAATAAAAATGCCTATTAAGCAGGCCATATAAGGAGGAGGGGAAAAGGGGGCAGAATGGCAGATGCAGGATGCTCGGCGCAAATATTCAGGCAGACAAACCGGAACTGATATTCGCCAGTTACTATAAATTTGCCACATTCTTTTTCTTTTTTGCGGGGGATACGAACCTTTCCTTAACGGTTTGATCCTAAAAAAGCTTATGGTATCAGGGCCGAAGACCGGACGGATCGGGCAAGCCCGGATAAATTGGACATGGTTCTGTAAATGACAATTTTAACGCGCAGTGCGAATTGTTGAAGAATTTGAGCGTAATATGACCCAGGAATATGCATTTCCCGAAGAAGAAAGCGGCCCGTCACTGGATATCGGGCGTATCCTGTCTGCGGCCAAACGCCGATTCCTGTTCTTCCTGATACCTTTTGTTCTGATTTTGATTGGCAGTGTGACCGTTATCCTGATCCTGCCCCCCAAATATGAATCTTCCGGTACCATCCTTGTCGAAACACAGCAGATCCCGACGGAGTTGGTTCAGTCGACTGTAACCTCTGATCCCAATCAAAGAATCACAATTCTTAAGCAGCGGGTGATGACCCGCCAGAACCTGCTTAACATTATCGATAAGTATAATGTTTTTGGAAAAGACAGGCAGCTGTTGCCGGTTTCAAAGCTGGTTCAGCAGATGCAGAATCAGATTTCCATCGATGTCATTACATCGGATGTCGGCGGAAGCCGACGGGGGACGACGACAATTGCATTCACCGTCGCATTTGAGCACAAAAGCCCGCAAATCGCGGCAGATGTTGCCAATGAACTGGTGACCCTTTTCCTGAGTGAAAACGTCCGGACCCGGACGGAGCGCGCTTCCGAGACGACAGCCTTCCTCAATAACGAAACGCAAAAACTCCGCGATCAGCTGACCGAGATCGAAAACAAGATCGTTGCTTATAAACAGGAACATGGCGATGCCCTGCCAGAGCATCTTGATCTGCGCCAGAAAATGCTGGAGCGTACGGAAACGGAAGAGCGTGATCTCGCCCGTGATATCCAGTCTCTGGAAGAAGAGAAACGCTATCTGCAGATTGAATTGACATCGGCCCGCTCGGGGCGAACCACATCGAGCGGGGCACCTGCAGAAAGCGAGCTCCAGAAGAATATCGAGACATTGAAGAAGAGCCTTCTGGATGCCTCGACACGGTTGACCGATAATCATCCAACGATTATTGCGCTCAAAAAGCGCATTGCCGCGCTGGAGAAGGAGCAGGCGGCAGAAGACGCGAAGGCTGCGGACGCTGAAGCTTCAGGCAAGCCGGAGACAGGCAGTACCTATAATCCGCTTGTCGAAAAACTGCAGATCCGTATTGATGCGACAAACAAGAAAATTGCCGCATCCCGCCAGCAGATGGAAGCGGCGAAGAAAAAGGTGGCTGAACTCGAAGCGATTATCCTTGAAATTCCGCAAGTCGAACGTGGCCTGAGTGTTCTCAACCGGAATTATCAGGAAGTTCTGGAGAAATTCAATTCTCTGGAAGCCAAGCAGGCGCAGGCGCAGCTTTCGCAAAATCTGGAAGAGGGCAAGAAGGCCGAGCGCTTCGTTCTTCTGGAGCCGCCAATTGTTCCGTCTGATCCTGTTTCGCCTAATCGCGTAAAAATTCTCGGCTTTGGCGGTTTCCTAGCGTTCGCCGCCGGTGTCGGCTTCGCCGTGCTGATCGAACTGATTGATCGCCGTATCCGCAGTTCCTCTGAACTGGAGGCTGTTCTGAAGCATCCACCGATTGTGTCCATCCCTTACATTCACACTCCCAGGGAAACGGACAAAAACCGTTACCGGTTGCTGATTTATGCGGGAATTGCGATTGTCATACTGATTGTATTGCTGGCTGCGGTCCATTTCTTATACCAGCCTCTCGATACCCTGTTTTATAGGGCATGGGTGGCGATTGACAAACTCAAGGCTTCATTATTCTAGAGGTTTCACGTGGAACGTATCAAGGAAGCGATAGCGAAGGCAAAGCAGGCGCGTGACGGAGGGCATCAAGTATCGCCCACGACGCCGCAGGAGCCGAAAACGCAGCTGGCAACCGGCTCGCCGGACTATGACATCGAGGAAACGCCGATCGTCTATAACCAGACCCGCGTTGTCGAACTTGATTTCGAACATTTGGAAGCAAACCGCATCATCACGCTTGATAACGAAGATCCAAACTCGATCTCTTTCGATATCCTGCGTACCCAGGTCCTCGCAAAGATGGAAGCCAATAACTGGCGTACTCTCGCCATCACCTCTCCGACGCCGGA
>SBHH01000148.1 GCA_006226265.1 Alphaproteobacteria bacterium
TCTCGATCCATTTGCCCGCCTTGTCCTGACGATAGAGCCGCCAGTGATCCGGCTCCAGCACGCGGATCTGCTCCTCCGACACTTCCTCGAACCCGTCGTAACGGCAAATGCTCTCGCGGATACGGATTTGCTGCAGGCGATCCCTGCCCTCCCCCTTCGCGAGCTGTGCGGCGATAAGCTGCTCGGCGCGGATATGGACGGCATAGGGCCGGGCGCCAAGCGCGCGTTCCTCGGCCAGGCTGTCGCCCTCAATCGCCGCCGGAAAATCGACCAGCACATGGGAGAGGCCATGGACCAGCGCATCCTCGAACCAGTCGCGGGCGAAGGCATTGAGGCCCCGGCCGAGCGTGTCGATATCGCGAAAAAGCGCGACGAGATCGTCCGGCGTCTCCTCCCCCACAATGAGCGGTTCGGCGAAGACACGGCCCGTCAGCTTCTGCACGGTGCGGCGGAAATAGTTGCGCAAGACCGCGCGGCGCGCCCGCTCGGCATAGATGGCGGCATTTTCCGCTGGGTGGCGCGGCAGGAAACGGCTTCCGGCGGCGCGCATGGCAAGGGTGCCCCCCATCAGAGCGGAGGGCAGCGCCCAGCGCAGCGCCATCGCATCATATTGCGGCGATTGTTTGGACGGATCGTTCATGAATACATATCCTGTTGTGATTTCTGACTGACATGCGTGAGGGCCTGAAACGCCTCGCAGGCCGCATCGACCTGATCGTCATGGCGGCCCGCCGGAAAATTTTCGAGCTCCGCGAGGAACGCCTCGTTCCACGCGCCCCGCACGAGCCGGACATTGCCCGCCTCGGCCTGCGCCGAAAAGGGCATGGCACGGACGAGCTTGCTGCCCGTCACCGGCTGGCTCTGCACGCGAAAGCCCGCCAGCATGTGGATCAAGGATTGCACTTGCGCCTTTCCCGCCTGCCCGGGATCCTGCGGGAGCGCGATGCCCGCCTGCACCCCGTCGCCAAGCGCGAGATTATAAAGCGTCTTGGCGACAATGCGGGGCGATCCCTGAAAGCGTTCCACATGCTCGACATAGAAAATGCCGTCCGCATCCCGCGCCATCCGGACCCCGGCGGTCCAGTCGCTTTTGCCGTCCGTGCCCGCATCGCCGGCGGCGAGGTCCCAGCCCCGCACCCGCCGGGCCGTTGCCGGAACGGCGCCGACCGTCTCGAACCAGCCACGGCGAAAAAACTGCCCGCCCGCAGGGCGGATTTTCCAGTTCCCCTTCAAGAGCCGTTCTCGCTCCACCGTCGATAAGGCCGCGAGATTGGCGCGGTAACCCGGATCGCGAGCCATCAGGATGCGATTGTCCTCGATACTGGCCGCGATGAAGGTAACGGACTTTGCGGATCGGCCCGGATGCGCGCCCTCCAATGAGCGTCTCGCATCGCCCCAGATGATCTGATCCTCATCGCGGATGAACCAGCGGATGACGCCCGCCCGCTCCGCAATCGGATAGCCCGTCTCGGGATCGATCCACCAGCGGATGAAATCGGCGACCCAGCTGTCCGCATCGGGATTACAGGTCGCCCGGACATAAGGCCGCGCGCGGCCAGTGGAGCGGTTCCGGCTCAGGAGATAAAAGAACTGCGTCTCGCTGAAATGGGTCAGTTCATCGAAGCCGAGATAAGTGATTTCCGATCCCTGCCAGTCATATTTGTTCTTCTCATGCTCGAGATGTCCGAAGCTGATCGAGGCGCCGGAGGGAAAGCGCCAGGAAAGATCGCTCTCCTTCCCCTTCGCGCCGCAGGTCCCGTAAAGCTCCGACGCCGTGTCCCAGAGGCCGCCCTCGTTCTTCACCTGCTTCGATGTGCGGCGGAAAATGAGGGCGTTGAAATCCCCTTTCGCGGCATGACGGAGCGGCTCCAAAAGAAGCGCGAAGCTTTTCCCCCCGCCCGCCGCGCCGCCATAGATGGCGATATCGGCAGGGGTCGCGAGGAACTGCTCCTGCGGGCCCGGCTGCGGTTTAATTACGGCCATTGTCAGGCAGGTACAGGCGGGGCGCGAAAATCGAGCGTTTCGGCGCATCATTGGCGGCGGACCCGTCGCCATAACGACCCGGCGCAAAATGGGACATCAGCCATTTCCGCGTATCGATACGGAGCTTGGCGCGGGCGAGATCGTCTTTCCCGAGCCCCTCCTCGTTGTCATTGGCATGATCGGCAATCTCAAGGATTTCACCGGCAAAGACATCGGCCATAAAATGCCGCACGGTCTCCTCCTCGCGCTTTAAAAAGACCGATCCCAGAAGCGAGACGATATCGGTGATCCGCCCCGTCTTCTTCAATTCCTCCAGCAGCGGAACAGAGCTGTTCTGCCGCAGGATCTTGTTATGGATCGCCGCCTTGATCGTATCGATGGTTCTCATGGCATCGCCTTGTGTAAATATATGTATTCTATCGATGCGTGAATTTTGGCGGACGGGAGGAGAATATACGGGCAAATATTTTCCTTCCGCGCGGCCTAAAATGCGCACGCGTAGCCAGCATCCGCATCGACGATATGCAGACCGCAAGCATCTATTATAGTTAATTTTTTAGCTTCCTGTATTTTCCGTAGACGGAAAATAAAAACGCCTCCGGACGCGGGAGGTCCGAAGGCGCAATTCCTGATGATGACAAATATGATAGATTACTGTTCCCGGTATGTCAAGGAATTTTCTATCTACGGATGTTTATCATTACGAAAATAAAGATCCAGGCCAGCGTAAAGCTGTTCCCGGGCATAGCCGTTCCGCTTTCGTCGTTCCCGGTCGACCCTACGGCAGCTTTTGCCAAAGGCGATGACATCAAGGATCGCCGCGAGGGACAGTCCTTCATTTTGGACAGTTTCCGCCCAACGACTGAATCGCTGCATCAAAAGAACCTGACGATCCTCCGCCCGGCCCCCACCCCGCGGCAAGGGGGAGAAGCTCTGCGTGCGCATACCAAGGCCGCTTGTCCTTAGCTCGAACCCGCGGGCGATCCGTTCGAAGGAACGGACCTGATCGTCATCCAGCGCCGCGAATAAACGGGCACAGGACGTACGCCGGACCGGACCGGTGGATGATGCGGAGGCTTGCGGCGAAAAATTCGCCTTCCGCGTCGACCTTCTTCTTCCGTCCGCAAAACTTTCATCCCCCTCGCCCCGGACCGACAGTCTTCCGATCGCGCGGCGCCCCTTTCCGGCAGTTACATTTTCGAGTTTCATAATTACCCTCTCAACTCTAGTGATAAAGCCAGTTTTCAGCCATTTCCGACCCGGGAGGTATTTCCGTCAGCACACAGGAAGGCAGCCAGGACGCAGGCGCCGGTATACAGGCAGTTTCACTCGAAACTTCATCTCATAATTTTCAGAGAGGTGACGGCCAGACCATCTGCAGAATGTCTCGGGTCTCCGGATCATGGGGCAAAATACATACTCGGCAATAAACTGAACATATTTTTAGTATTAATATGAT
>SBHH01000021.1 GCA_006226265.1 Alphaproteobacteria bacterium
TGTTTCACGTCCTAGAATCTGGCTAGGTTCGATTTTCGGCGGCATGACCAGTTCGTTCCGATCTACCTTCACATCGAGAAGAGCGGGGCCGGGGGCGGCCAACCAGTCACTGACGGCGGCTTCCACCTCATCCGGCTTTTCCACTCTCCGGCTCCAAAGGCCGATGGCTTCTGCCACCTTCGAGAAGTCCGGGTTTTCAAGATCCGTATAGGCATCGAGAAGGCCTTCGACTTTCTGTTCAATCTCGACGAAGCCGAGCGAGCCGTTATTGAAAACCACGATCTTGACGGGCAGCTTTTCCTGTACGGTGGTGAGAAGATCGCCCAAAAGCATGGAAATGCCGCCATCGCCGGAAAGGGCGATCACCTGCCGGTCGGGATAGGCGGCCTTGGCGCCGAGGGCCTGCGGCATTGCGTTTGCCATGGTGCCGTGGCTCAGGCTGACGATGGTCCGGTTTTTGCCCGTCGCCGGGACATGGCGCAGGCACCAGACCATGGGAGAGCCGCCATCGGCGGTATAGACCGCGTCGTCATCGGCCTTGGCGGCAATCGTCTCCACCAGATATTGCGGATGAATGGCGCCGCTTTCGGGCATAGCATGGCGTTCCAGTTTTTCCTCCGCCTCCCGCTCGATTTCCAGAGCTTCGTTCAGGAAGCTTCGGTCGTCATGCTCCTTTACAAGCGGGAGAAGGGCCTCAATCGTCGGACCGATATCGCCAACAACGCCGATATCCACCGGATGACGACGGCCCAGATGCGCGGCATCGATGTCGATCTGGATAATTGTCGCATCTTCAGGATAAAACTGTCGCCAGGCGAAATCGCAGCCGAGCAGCAAAAGCGTATCGCATTCGGTCAGGGCATGATATCCGCCGCGAGTGCCGAATATCCCGGTCATGCCGACATCAAACGGATTGTCATATTCGAGGAAGTCTTTCGCGCGGGAGGTGCGGGCGACGGGGGCTTTGAGCTTTTCCGCAAGCGTCATGATCTGCCCATGCGCATCGGCACAGCCGGAACCTCCATAAATCGCAATTTTCTCCCCCTGATCAAGCGCCTTGGCAATCCGGTCAAGTTCTTCGTCGTTCGGCCGAAGGAAAGGTTTCGCGCGATGAACGGTAAAGTCCGGCTCCTCCGGTGCAGCCGCTTCGGAGACATCAATCGGCACGATCAGGACAGCGACCCCCTGCCTTGCGAGGGCTGCCTGTGCGGCCATGGCCGTCATGCGGCGGGCCTGCGCCGGGGTGCGGATTTCCTCGCAAAAGACGGTGCCGGTGCCGTAGATTGCCTTGAAATCGACTTCCTGTGGAAATTCAAACCCAAGCTCGTCACGGGTGATCTGGCTTGCGATCAGGACGACGGGCGCGCGGTTGCGGTTGCTCTCCCACAGGCCATTGATGAAATGCAGGCTGCCGGGGCCGCAAGAACCGGCGCAAAGCGTGAGTTCGCCAGTGAGCATGGCCTCTGCGCCTGCGGCCATCGCGCCCGCTTCTTCATGGCGGACATGGATCCAGCGCATGTCGGAGCGGCGGATTGCGTCTGTCAAGTAGTTGAGCGTATCGCCCGGTATGCCATAGCAGCGTTTCGCCCCGGCCTCCGCCAGAACCTCGATGATGACATCAGCGATCTTGCGGGACATGGGTATTTCCTTTCTCTTTGTCAGGGGAGAGCCGAGCCTGTCGGGAGGGGGGAAGGATGCCCGGCTCCTTCAGTTATTCTTCTTCTCTACTAATGCCTTACCCCCGGGAAATGGTTCCTTTTTTGCGTCAATCGGCGAAGGCCGAATAGACCGCCTCGCGATATTCCTTTCGGAGCGGATAAGAGTTTGACGGCATATACTGGGTGAGCAGCATGGCCGCCATATCAAGTTCCGGATTGATGAAGAAGGTAGTGCCGGCCGCCCCGCTCCAGCCCCAGTCATGGGCAATGGATGGAAGACCGGATTTTCCGGGTTCCATCACGACGCTGAAGCCGAGGCCGAAGCCGATCCCGTACCAGGGCGTCTCGCCAAACTCGTTTGCGCCCATATCCTCCATATCCCCGTCGAGATGGTTCCTGGTCATGAGGCCGAGGGTTTCTTTCTGGATGATACGATGACTGTTATGTTCGCCGCCTTTCAGGAGCATGCGCATGAACTGAAGATAATCCTCCGCCGTTGAGGCAAGACCACCGGAGCCCGAGATAAATTCCGGTGGCGAGAGATACCGGCTCGTCGCGCCCTTGTCGAGGACGGGGCCGAGTTTGCCATCTTCAATCGAGTAGTTTGTGGTAATGCGGGCCTTATCCTTCTCCGGCACCTCGAAGGCCGTTTCCGTCATGCCAAGAGGCGTGAAGATATTTGCCTTCAGATAATCCTCGAAGGAAAGGCCGCTCCAGATCTCGACAAGGCGGCCCAGAACATCCGTCGCCATGCTGTAGGCCCAGATCGAGCCCGGATCGAAAAGGAGCGGCATTGAGCCTAGCCGGTCGATGATATCGGCAAGGTTCCCCTTGCTTCGCATGCCATCGAGGTTCTGTTCAAGATAAAGTGGCGCAAGATGATTTTCGGCAAAGGCAGGAAGGGTGATGCCCGAAGTATGGGTCAGCAAATCACGAACCGACATTTGCCGTTTTGCAGGCCGGATGGTGCCGTTCGGCTCCAGCACAGAGGAATTTTTGAAAGATGGCAGATAATCGGAAACCGGATCATCCAAATCAAACTTCTTCTTTTCCCACTCCATCATGACCGCGATGCTGGTGATCGGCTTGGTCATCGAATAGATGCGGAAAATCGAATCCCATGCCATCGGCATGCCGGTCTCCTGATCCTGAAGGCCGGTGATGTTCTTGTGAAGGATGCTGCCCCGATCCGTGATGACGGAAAGCACGCCAGAAAGGCGGTTCGACGCGACATAATTTTCAAGAAGCTGGTCGAGCTTTGAGAAATTGCGCTTGGTCATCTTGTTTCCTGTTGTTCTTGGGCGGCGCGAACACCGCCAACGGCCCTGCTTTTTCATATCATAATCAAAGCGGGGCGGAAGCAAAGGCATATTAGCACCGTCACGATCGGGAGTGGAGTACGTCTTGCTTTATATTTGCCGCCCGGGCGGTGGCAGCGCTAAACTGAAAGACGGCAGGGAGCAGAAGAAGGGCTCTTCATGGGACAGATGCTGCAGGAAATCGGGGAGGATATCTGGATTGCTGAAGGGGAAATCGTTAATTTCTTCGGCTTTCCCTATCCGACCCGCGCGGTGCTTGTCCGCCTTGACGATGGCGGGCTTTGGGTCTGGTCGCCGGTCGCCTTGTCAGAAGAATTGCGCGCCGAGATCGCCCGGATCGGGCCGCCCCGGCATCTCGTAAGTCCGAACAAGATCCATCATCTTTATTTAAAAGACTGGAAAGCCGCCTATCCGGAGGCGTTGCTCTGGGGGCCGCAATCGACCATTGACAAACGCCG
>SBHH01000015.1 GCA_006226265.1 Alphaproteobacteria bacterium
GAATCCTTTCCGAAAGAGATGTTCTTGAAATGGGGCGAGCTTGGCATCCTTGGCACCCGCTATCCCGTGGAAAGCGGCGGTACGGGCATGGACAAGGTGACGGACTGCATCATCCGTGAGGAATTGAGCTATGTCAGTCAGGCCTTTGCCTCCAGCATGTCGGCACATTCCCATCTGGGCATCTGGCCGATCTGGAAATGTGGCACCGACGAGCAGAAAGAGCGGTTTTTCAAAACGGCCCTGACGGGAGAGAAAGTCGCGGCATTCGGCCTTAGCGAACCGGATGTCGGCTCCAATATCCGCGGTCTGAAAACGCGGGCGGAAAAAGTCGAAGGCGGCTGGAGGCTCAACGGGGCAAAAATGTATATCACCAATGCTCCCATCGCCGATTTCGTCCTTCTTGCCGCGCGGACAAGTCCGGATCTTACCGCCAGCGCCATCAGCCTTTTTATCGTTGAGTTGCCGAATAGCAGGTTCGATATCTCAAAACTCAAAAAAGAAGGTATCCGCAGTTCGGAAACAGGCCTGATCTACATTAATGATGCTTTCGTCCCGGACGACTGCCTGCTGGGCGGCGAAACGGGAACTTATCCGATCATCCTGGAATCGCTGACCGAAAACCGCGTTGGCGTCGCCGCCAATTCCCTCGGGATTGCCAGGGCAGCGCTCGATGCCTCCATTCAATATGCCCGGGATCGGAAAATCGGCAGCCGAAAGGTCGGCGACTTTCAGGCTATCGCCCATAAACTGGCCGATATGAGCGCGGAAATCGAGGCGGCGAAATGGATTGTCTATTACGCAGCCTGGTGTGTCGATCAGGGCATTCTGACAACGCCCATCGCCTCCAAGGCCAAGCTGATCTCTTCCGAGGTTGCCGTGCGGGCGACAGAGAATGCAATCCGCATTCATGGCGGCGCCGGCATCATGCGGGAATATCCGGTAGGCCGCTATCACCGCGACGCCCTTGTCTATGTCATTGGCGAGGGGACCAGCGAAATCCAGCGAAATCTTATTTCCCGAAGCCTGGAGCTTTAGATCATGACCTCTCCCCTGCCCGACTTGCAAACGCTGACCTTCGACATCACTGACGGGATCGGCCTGATCACACTGAACCGCCCGGACAGCCGGAACGCACTGGACCTGCCGATGCGCGCCGACTTGACAGAAGTCATCCTCCACGTTCGCCAGAATGCGGATATTTCCGCGCTTGTGATTACCGGCTCGGAGGGAGCCTTCTGCGCAGGCGGGGATCTGAAATCCTTGAGCGAATCCCGTCGCCCCGTTTCGGTCAATCGGACCCGAATTCAGGATCTACATCTCTGGTTCCGCGAACTCGTCGATCTGGAATTGCCGGTTATCGCCGCCGTTGACGGCCCGGCCTTTGGTGCGGGCCTTAATCTCGCGCTTGCCGCCGATTTCATCTTTGCCTCCCCCCGGGCGCGCTTCTGTGCCGTGTTCGGCAGGATCGGGCTCGTCCCCGATCTTGGCGGCTTCTTCCTGTTACCGCGCATTGTCGGCATGCAGGCGGCGAAGGATATCGTGTTCACGGCAAGAACCGTGAAACCGGAGGAGGCCAAGTCGCTTGGTATGATCCGCGAAATCGTTCCGGAAGAAGATCTGGTTTCGCACGCCCTCGCCTTCGCCCGCCAGTTCCAGAACGCATCCCGTCCGGCCATCGGCATGGCGAAAACGATCCTAAACAAGTCAACCGAACTCGATCAACGGGCCTTGTCGGAAATGGAAAGCTACGCCCAGGCCCTGTGCCTGGAAACGGAGTATCATCACGATGCCGTTGCCCGTTTCCTCGCAAAAGAACCCCTTGCCTTCAACTGGGACAAAGAAGAAATAAAATAACGAGGCCCCTATATGAAAAAAGCAATTATCACCGGTGCCTATGACACCGATGTCGGCGCGCTGCCCGGTAGCAGCTGCATGGGTCTGCATTCGGAGGCGGCGCTTGGCGCAATCGCGGATGCAGGGCTGAACAAGGATGATATCGACGGCGTGCTCTGCGCCTATTCCTTCACCGAACCGCATCTGATGCTGAGCTCTGTTTTCTGCGAATATATGGGTATCCAGCCCAAATTCAACGCGGCGATCGAAGTGGGCGGCGCAACGGCATGCGTGATGGTGATGCAGGCGGCGGCACTTGTCGAAAGCGGCCTTTGCCGGAACGTGCTGGTTGTCACCGGGGATAACCGGCTGACCGGCATGGCAAAGGGCGGCGCCGTTGCAACCCTGGCAAAAGTCGGCCATGCACAATTTGAGCATCCCTACGGCATGTCCGTTCCATCCGCCTATGCGCTGGTTGCAACGCATTATATGAACGAGTTTGGCGTCACGCCGGAACATCTGGCCTCCATATCTGTAACGGCGCGCGAACATGCCATCCTGAACAGCAAGGCCCACAAGCGTACCCCCATCACCATAGAGGATGTGCTGAACAGCCGGATGATCAGCAGCCCGCTGCATGTTTTGGATTGCTGCCTGATCTCCGATGGCGGTGCGGCGATTGTCGTCAGCGCATCGGAGACAGGTTCCGACCGCCCGAAACGGCCCGTCGAGATCATGGGCAGCGGGCAGGGTCATACCCATGAACATATCATGGCGGCCCCCTCTCTCAGCGATTTTGGCTGCAAGCAGGCGGCGCGGAACGCTTTCGAAAGGGCCGGTGTCACCGCGCAAGAAATCGATGTCGCGGAAATCTACGATTCCTTCACCATCACCCTGCTCACAGAACTCGAATCCATCGGCTTTTTCGAACGTGGTGAAGCAGGCCCCGCCTGTCTGGAAGGCGCCCTTAAAATCGGCGGGCAACTGCCCTGCAACACCCACGGCGGATTGATGAGTTACGGCCATTCCGGCGCGGCGGGCGGCATGTTCCATGTTGTTGAAGCCGTCCGCCAGCTTCGCCATGAAGCGTTAGGGCGACAGGTCGAAAACTGCCAGACCGCCTTCGTTCACGGGGATGGTGGTATCCTGTCTGCGCATTGTTCACTTGTCTTCGGGAGATTATAAAATGTCCGGCAAACCTGTCCCCCGCCCCAATCCGGATTCCGTCGTATTTTGGGAGGCCTGCAACGACGAGCGTTTCATGATCCAGAAATGCAACACGTGCGGTAAGAGCCAGTTCTACCCCCGTGCCATCTGCAAAAGTTGTCATTCGACAAGCCTTGAATGGCAGACAGCAAGCGGCCGGGGCAAGATCAAGACCTTTACGGTCGTCCATCATGCGCCCAGCCCTGCCTTCAAGGAGGACCTGCCCTATGTTCTGGCGCTCATCGATCTCGAAGAAGGGGTACGGACCATGATGAACGTTATCGACTGCGACCCTGCCGACGCGCATATCGGCATGGAGGTCGAAATCACCTTCGAAATGCGTGGCGACAACGAACAGAAAATCCCGCAGGCCAAAGCAATCGGAAAAACTAAAT
>SBHH01000173.1 GCA_006226265.1 Alphaproteobacteria bacterium
AGAGGCTGCTCGCATCGGCTGTGACGTTCGGGCGGGATTCATAGATAATCCCGATTACGCCGAGCGGCACCCGCACGCGGGAAATTTCAAGGCCGTTCGGACGGTCCCATTCGGTCATGACATCGCCGACGGGATCAGGGAGTTCTGCAATTGCCTCCAGCCCTGACGCCATGGCGCCAACCCGGTCTTCGGTGAGAAGAAGCCGGTCGAGAAGGGCGGCAGAAAGTCCCTTTTCTTCGGCGGCCTTCATGTCTTTTGCATTGGCCGCGAGGATTTCGGCGCAGCCATTCCGCAAGGCTTTCGCGCCTTCCAGAAGCGCTTTGTCCTTGGCATCGGTCGGGACGGTGGCGAGGGTCCGGGCTGCGGCGCGGGCGTTTTTCCCAAGCCTTTCCATGATCTCGGCGATGGAGCCTTCGTTGCTTAATTTTTCCTGTATGGTCATGATCTCGTCCGCCTGTTTCCCGGTCAGTTGAGCGCGAGCTCGTCCCGGTGAATCATTTCATTTCGTCCAGAATAGCCCAGAATTTCAGCAATCTCACCACTTTTATGGCCGATAATACGATCTGCATCCTCGGAGGAATAGGCGGTAAGGCCCCGCCCAAGCTCCCGCCCGTCGCGATTGCTGACGATGACAAGATCGCCGCGTTCGAACGGACCCTCGATCCGGACGACACCTGCGGGCAGCAGGCTTTTGCCCGATTTCAGCGCCTTTTCCGCGCCATCGTCCACATAAATGCGTCCGCGGGATGTGAGGCTTGCCGCGATCCATTTTTTCCGCGCCTTGCGGGGCGTGTCGCGGGCGACGAAACAGGTGCTGTTCGCCCCTTCCTCCATGGCTTTTAAGGGGTGGTGGATCGTGCCGCTCGCGATGAACATGTTGCAGCCTGCGGCGGTTGCGATCTGCGCGGCTTTCAGCTTGGTGACCATGCCGCCGCTCCCCACATCGGTCTGCGAGGTGCCCGCCATGGCAAGCACGGCATCGGTGATTTCCCGCACCTCAGGGATGATTTTGGCATCCGTGCTTTGTTTCGGGTCCTTATCATAAAGCCCGTCGATGTCGCTTAACAGGACAAGGCAGTCGGCGCTGATCATCTGCGCGACGCGGGCTGCCAGCCGGTCATTGTCGCCATAGCGGATTTCACTGGTGGCGACAGTGTCGTTCTCGTTGACCACCGGAAGGGCACCAAGATCGAGGAGGGCGGCGACGGTGCTCCGTGCGTTGAGATAGCGGCGGCGTTCCTCCGTATCAGCGGGGGTCAGCAGGATTTGCGCGACTTCGATATTCTGAAGGGCGAGAATTTCCTGATAGGCATGGGCGAGGCGGATCTGCCCCGCGGCCGCCGCGGCCTGGCTTTCTTCAAGTTTCAAGGGCCCCGGATGGAGTTTCAGGACATGGCGGCCCATGGCGATGGACCCGCTGGAGACGATCAGGACTTCCTGACCCCGTTTCCGCATGACGGCAATATCCTCACAGAGCGCGGTTAGCCATTCATGGCGGATTTTGCCCGTCCTGCCATCGACCAGAAGGGCCGAGCCGATCTTGATGACAACACGCTTGGCGGCGGAAAATCGTTTAATCAGGGTTGCCATGTCGCGGGCTCTTCTCCGGAACGTTTCAGTTCTTCTTCTTCGATCAGCGCCTGTTCTTTTGCTTTGCCTTCCTCGATGATTTCCAGAAGCCGGAAGAGGAGGGCTTCGACATTCTCGCCCGCAATGGCGGAAATGGTGAAGACGGATTTGCCCGACGCCTTTTCAAGCGCTTCGCGCTTTTCGGCGATTTCCTCTTCATCGAGCGAATCAATTTTCGTGAGCGCCAAAATCTCTTTCTTTGCCGCGAGATCGTCGTCATAGGCGGCAAGCTCGCTCCGGATGGTGGCATAGGCCTCCGCCACATCCTCCTGCGTTCCGTCCACCAGATGAAGAAGGACGCGGCAGCGCTCGACATGGCCGAGGAAGCGATGGCCAAGGCCGATCCCTTCCGACGCGCCTTCGATCAGCCCCGGAATATCCGCAAGAACAAATTCCCGCTCCCCTGCCGCCACGACGCCAAGCTGCGGCACCAGGGTGGTGAAGGGGTAATCGGCGATTTTCGGTCGCGCCCGGCTGGTTGCGCTCAAAAAGGTCGATTTGCCGGCGTTTGGCAGGCCGACGAGGCCCGCATCGGCAATGAGCTTGAGGCGGAGCCAGACCCAGCGTTCCTCCCCCGGCCAGCCGGGCTCGAACTTTCGGGGCGCACGGTTGGTGGCGGTCTTGAAGGCGGCATTGCCGCGCCCGCCGTCGCCGCCCTTGCAGACGACTAGACTCTGACCCACTTCCGTGAAATCGGCGATCAGGGTTTCATTGTCTTCCTCCAGCACTTGCGTGCCGACAGGAACTTTCAGGACGACATTCTTGGCCGCCGCGCCGGTCCGGTCGCGGCCCATGCCATGCCCGCCGTTGGAGGCTTTGAAATGCTGCTGATAGCGAAAGTCGATGAGCGTATTGAGGCCGTCGACGCATTCGATGACGACTGAGCCGCCGCGTCCGCCATCGCCGCCGTTCGGCCCGCCGAACTCGACAAATTTTTCACGCCGGAAGCTGAGCGATCCAGGCCCGCCGTTGCCGGAGCGTAAATATACTTTCGCCTGATCCAGAAACTTCATGATCTGATGTCCTGTTGACCGCCTCTTGGCGGCATAAACAAAAAAAGGGGAATGGCCGGACCATTCCCCTTCTTCAATCTCTTTAACCGAAATGCGGCGGGCGTTACGCCTGCTGCTCTACGGATACATAGATCTTTCCGCCACTTTTCTTGGTAAATTTCACATTACCATCGGTAACGGCGAAGATGGTGTGATCCTTGCCCATGCCAACATTGTCACCCGGGTACCATTTGGTGCCGCGCTGGCGCAGAATGATGTTGCCCGGGATAACCTTTTCGCCGCCGTATTTCTTGATACCAAGGCGGCGACCGGCTGAGTCGCGACCGTTGCGGGATGAACCGCCAGCTTTCTTATGTGCCATCTAGCTTACTCCTCGCTCTTCTTGGCGGCGGCCTTCTTCGGCGCGGCCTTTTTTGCGGTTTCCTTCTTCGCAGCGGCGGCTTTTTTGGGAGCCGCTTTCTTAGCCGGAGCCTTCTTCGGCGCAGCTTCGGCCTTTTCGGCTCTTGGCGCTTCCTCGGCCTTGGTTTCGGCCTTCTTCGCCGGTGCCTTCTTGGCGCCCTTCGCGGAAATGTCGGTGATACGGAGAACCGTCAGGTCCTGCCGGTGACCGGCCTTGCGACGGTAGTTTTGCCGGCGTTTCTTCTTGAAGACAACAATCTTGTCGGCGCGGGCCTGCTCAAGCAGGGTGGCGGAAACAACGGCCCCGTCAAGGAGGGGGGCGCCAACCGTCAGGGCACCTTTGTCGTCGGTGATCGCCAGAACCTGGTCCAGCTGCACGTTATCACCGGTTT
>SBHH01000105.1 GCA_006226265.1 Alphaproteobacteria bacterium
GTTCATGAGGCAGCCGGCGTTATCGGATCGACCAGCAGGCTTTCGGCATCGATCACGTCGTTATTCGTTTCATCGCTAACGAGGTGACCGTCGCGAAAATGCAGGATGCGCTTCGCGAACTGCGCGACCTCCGGTTCATGCGTGACCAGCACAATCGTCATGCCGCGCCGGTTAAGGCTCTGGAAGAGGGCCATGATCTCGTTGCCGGTTTTCGTATCGAGCGCGCCGGTCGGCTCGTCCGCAAGGATGAGCAAGGGGTCATTGACGATGGCGCGGGCAATAGCAACGCGCTGCATCTGACCGCCGGAAAGCTGGTTCGGCAAATGATGCCCCCGTTCGGCAAGCCCGACGAGGGAAAGGGCCTTCTCCGCCCGCGCCGCCCGGTCCTGCCGGTTGACGGCGGCATACATCAGGGGAAGTTCGACATTCCACTGCGCCACCGCGCGCGGCAGCAGGTTGAAGGCCTGAAAGACAAAGCCGATTTTCCGATTACGAACAAGGGCAAGCGCATCCGTGTCGAGATGGGAGATATCTTCCCCGTCGAAGGAATAACTGCCACTGTCGGGGCTATCGAGGCAGCCCATCAGATGCATACAGGTGGATTTGCCCGAGCCTGACGGCCCCATGATGGCGACAAATTCTCCCCGATCGATCCGCAAATCAAGGCCGGCCAGCGCCGTCACCTCATAGGCACCAACGCGATAGGTCCGGCGAAGTCCCGCAACATCAATGATAGGCGGAGGGACGGGCATATTTTCAAGCCGGGTCATCGAGGCCGCCCCGTCATTGCGCTTTGCTGCGATCAACCCCGGTGATCACCATCGCGCCTTCTTTCAGATCGCCACGCCGCAACTCCACCATTGTGCCATCGGAAAGGCCAACCGTTACCGGCACCGGCTTCAATGCGCCCTTGTCCCCGACGATCCAGACCTTGCCGTGCACCGTTTCAGAGGCCTCCAGAACGATTTGGCGATAGATATCGCGCTGCGCATCATCCAGCATGGCGGAAATGCGCTGCTGCGTCTGCTGGCGAAGGCTTGCCCGCATCGTCTCAATCTCCGCATCCGAACTGCCGCCTTCGCGCATCGCGCGAAGGGTGGCGCCGCTTTCGCGGAAAATATCTTTAAGCTTGGCCTGCTGTTCTTCCGTCAAATTCAGCTTTTGCGTCAGCGATTTGATGATGGCAATTATTCTGGCCCTTGCGGCCTCCGGCCCGCTTTTGACAGGTTCTGCGGCGGCGGCACCGTCCTTTTCCTCAGGCGGTGTGAAGCGAAGCGCCGCTTCCGGCAGTTTCAGAATATCTTTACGCGCGCCGATGACGATATCCACATTCGCCGTCATGCCGGGAAGCAGGCTCTGATCCGTATTTTGCACGGTCGCAATGACGGTATAGGTCACAACATTGGAGACCACCGTCGGCTCTTTCCGGATTTGCGTGATCTTGCCCTCAAACTCTCGGTTCGGATAGGCATCCACATTGAAGCGGACAAGCTGGCCGTCCTGAAGTCGTCCAACATCGGCCTCATCTACGCTGATCTCGACCTGCATTTTCCCGAGATCCTGCGCGATGGTGAACAACACCGGTGCCTGCAGGCTGGCGGCCACGGTCTGGCCGATATCGACATTGCGCGAGATGACAACACCGTCAACGGGGGAGCGGATATAGGTGTTAGCCAGATCAAGATTGCGATCCTGAAGCTCGGCTTCCTTCGCTTCAATCTGCGCCTCGGCCGTCTGTATCTGTGCTTTCTGCTTCAACAGGTTCGCATTGGCTGCGTCGACCCGTGCCTTCGCCTGATCGCGCGCGGCAACGGATGTGTCGATACTGGCCTGCGCCACGATCTTGTCCGCAGCGAGCGATTTCTTGCGCCGGACATCCTGCTCCGCGTCCTGCAGGGCAGCCTTACTAGCGGCAAGATCTGCGTTCAGCGCGGTCAGCGTCGCCTGTTGCACATCGGCATTGGCCTTGGCCTGCGCAAGCTCCGCCTCCGCCACCCGGGCGCGCGCCTCGAAGGAAGAGGGATTGATCCGCGCGATGACCTGATCCTTCTTCACGACCGAGTTAAAATCGACCAGAAGTTCAGAAATATTACCGGAAACCTGAGAGCCGACCTGAACGGTGAGAAGCGGGGAGAGCTTGCCGGTCGAAGAGACCATCATTTGCAAGTCCCCGCGCTCGACGGCGGCCTCGCGCCAGACAATATTCTTTTCAGGACCACTCAGCAGGCCATAGGCTGCGGCGGCTATTCCAACAACAACGATGAGAAAAGTGATGAAAAGCCCGAGGCGTTTCACAGTCGTTCCAGTCCTAAAATGAAACCAGATCCTGCCGTATTTCTGCGACCGACCGGTGAGAGCAATGGCCTTGCCCTGGCTGAGTTATCCGTTGATCTTTTTGTTAAACTGCTTTGCAGGCTGAGGACAGCACATTCAACGTTATTCATACTTACCATCAAATCTTCACGCCAGCCATAAAAAACAAGAGCTGCACCCGCGCCTTACAATCCACCGCAGCCTTTCCGGTAAATGACCTTGTTATCGCCCGGACGATAGAAATCCCTGATTTCGACCAGCTTCTCGAACCCGGTTCGCACATAAAAGGCGCGGGCCTTGTCATAGGCGCTGGTCGAGGAGGTTTCCGCGATCATGAAAGTGCCACCCGCATCCGCGACGGCTTTATCAACCCGCGCCAGAATTTGATGGCCGAGACCGCTCCGTTGCCGGTCCGGATCGACCGCAAGCCAGTAGAGGTCATAAGCCTGTTCACTGCCGGGCGTCTTCCCATAGCAGGCATATCCGGCAAGCTTCCCGTTCTGGGACGCGAGGATAAATTCATAGCCGGATGACGGCCCCTTGGCGATCCGTTCCTCCGCGAGTTCCGTGGCGATAGCGATCTCTTCGCCCGAGAAGGCATTGGCGGCCATGACGATCCGGCGGATTTCCGCGACATCAGCGGGAACAACAGTGCGCCGCCATTTCAAGGTCTCATTCCGGGCCTTTCCGCCCGCATGGCGCAAATCCCAGGGCTGCCCCAATTCATTCGATACGCTTGCCACCCCTTCAAAGAAATGCCGAGCATTAACGCCAAGATTGCGAATGCGATAGCCCCCTTCCTGCACAAAGACGGTCGGCAGATCAAGCCCGCCGATCATCGCGCCCATCTTGGTGAAATCGGCCGCGCGATAAGGCCAGGTACCCGTCGGGTCCCCCTTTGCCGCATCAAGACCTAGGGCAACGACGAGATAAGCCGGTGCATGCTCCGCAATCCGGGCAAAGGCGCGTTTCAGGGCGTCGCGATGATCCTCGGCCGTAATGACTTCGGGGAGCGGCAGATTGAGGTTGCAGCCCGCCCCTGCCCCCTGCCCGGTTTCATTCCGAAAGCCCGTGAAATAGGGATAGGCGAAAGAGGGATCGCCATGGATCGAGACGGTCAGAACATCGCCCCGTTCATAAAAGATATCCTGCGTGCCGTTACCATGATGGTAATCGACATCGAGCACGGCGACCCGCCCGTAGCGCGACAGATACTGCGCCGCCACGGCGGAATTATTGAAATAACAGAAACCGCCGAAGGCCTCCGCCTCCGCATGATGTCCGGGCGGGCGGATCAGCGCATAGGCCGACCGCGCGCCATTAAGGACAGCCTCCGCCGCTGTCAGGGTGCAATCAACCGCCCGGCGCGCCGCAGGATAGGCATTCCGGTTGAGCGGCGTAAAAGTATCAATGCACCAGTATCCGGCAAGGACCGACCGGTCCTTCGGCATCCGCTCGGCATTCCGGAGCGGAAAGACATAAGGATAAATCGACTTTCCTTCCGGCGCATCGGCGCAGGCCCGCTCGATATAATCAACAAGGCGGGGATCATGCACGGCCTTGATATGGGTATCGCCGAAATGCTTGGGCGCGGTCACGGCGAAAAGGCCGGTCGGCTCCAGCTCTTTCAGGATCGATTTGATGCGAACCGGCGCCTCGACATAACCGCGTTCGCGGATATGATGGATGTCATGTCGGTCATTCACGATGAGAGGAATTTTGGCTGCTGCCACAGGCGTTTTTTTTGTCTCCCGCTTGCTGCCATAACAGGGGCCGCGCAAAGCAAATTTTTTATCCTGAACCGACTTTGTGACGCGATCCACATATTCGGGCGGGCAGAGATCGGCATATTTTCGTTCCAGAACCGCGCGAATAATCCGCCGCAAAATGGGTGCCTTGGGAAGATCGAACGCGCCAAGGCTGTCGAAGACGAGATAGGGACTGTCGAAAGTGCCGGGCGTTACCGGCGTTTCATAGTCCGTCCCGGTGATGGGGTAAGCGCCGAAGCCTTCATAGAAGCGGAGCCTGTCTTCATTCTGCTTGCGAAGGGCGGGGTTCGGGCTTAAGGCCGGATCATCCGGCAGGCATTCGAAATAGAGGCCTTCCAATCCTTTCTCGCGCGCGCGGATGCGGATCTGTTCATAAAGCGCCGCGCCCACTCCGCCTCCGGAGCCGCCTTTCGCCGTTGCGATCAATTCGAGATAGCCGAATTTCAACTGCGGATCGACCAGCAGAACGGAAAAGCCCCGGATATGCCCGCGTCCATCCTCCGCCACCGCGATCTTGGCGACAAACTGATGGGTGATCGGATCGGAAATCTGGTCGGGCAGCTTGGCGATGTCCTTTTCCGGCATTTCGGAAAACTGATCGCGGATAATCGCCTGAATTTCGCCGATGGCCTTCTGGTTGGCGGGCGCGGAGGCATCGGTCAAGGTCCGGATACGAAACATTACATCCTCTCCGCCCCAAGGGGCGCATCGACAATCATCTGGATACCCTCCTCATAGCTTATCCCGGCCTCCTGCAGCGCAGCGGCGAACCCCGCATCGGGCCCGAGCGAGGGATTGGGGTTATATTCAAGTATATAGATCCGGTTTTCGGCATCGACGCGAAAATCAATCCGGGCGTAACCGGAAAGTCCGGTCGCAGCCCAGCAATCAAGGCATATCCGGTGGAGCTCATCGGCCAGCTCCGGCGCTGATTTTTCAAGTCCGAAGATGCGCCGGGTCTGTTGATAAAGTGGGCTCTCTTCCTCCCATTTCGCGGCGTAATCGACGATATTATGAACGCCCGAAGGCATCCCGTAGAAGCACATTTCGGCAATGGGAAGGACGCGCGCGTTGCCCTCCGTCTCAAAAAGGGAGATATTAAACTCCCGCCCCGGGATATAGCTTTCAGCAAAAAAACGCCCGCCGTAGATCGCTTCGCGCCGGGCAATCTCAAGCTCCGCCTCGCTCCCTTTCACGACGGATTGCTGGTCCATTCCAAAGGACGCATGCTCATGCACCGACTTGATGATCACAAGGCCGTCGCCGTGCGTTTCCGGAGACCAGTCCGCCGCAACGGGAAGGTTTGCTTCCTGCAAGACTTGCTTGGACAGCTTCTTCGAATTGCTTTGGAAACAGGCGGCCTGCCCTGCCCCCGTATAGGAGAGGTTGAAATGCTCCAACATCGCAGGCGCGAGATGGCCAAGCCTTCCGTCGCCCCGGATACCCTCGACAAGATTAAAGACTACGAGTGGCTGCTCTGCCGCCAGTGCCTCAATAACCGAAAAATCCATATCGAGAGCAATGACGCCGGAACGATATCCGAGTTCCTCCAGCACCTTCGCAATATGGCGCGCCGTCAGGATTGTATCCAACTCATCGGGGCGCCCCTCCGTGCCGCCATGAAGGACCGGCACATAGCCTTTTACCGGCATAGGAATTCACCCGGACGGCCTGATTTCGCACCATCGATTTCAAGGAGAATATAGGGGCCCGTATCTGTCCGGCCCGCAAAGGCTGAGGTCATCTCTTGATGGAACTCTGTGTCGGAAGGGGCCGTCGCGCGACAATCGTCGTTTCTGTCGCCACACTTCAGACGACAGCATAGATAGAAACGATTTAACCCGCCGTCAAGGCAATTATATCAGCTAAATATTGATGCTGTCCCGCATGCGGTAATACATGACCGAAGGCGCAAGAAACCAGGGCTTTTTTGTATAAAAGGGGCGCGTTTCAAACTTGATGTGATTGAAGGCTGTATCCCCTTCTTTCAGGCCCAGCATCTGCTGTCCGATGCGCATGCCAAGGTAGCCTGCCATGCCCGCGCCGGAGCCGCAATAACCCGCCGCATGGAAGAGGCCGTCCTGCTCCCCCACATTCATCAGGGTATTGAAGGTAAAGGCGACGAATCCCATCCATGAATGGCTGATCTTCGTCTCTTTCAACTCCGGAAAAATCCGGACGAGGGAGGCATGAAGTTTGGGCGCACTTTTCCGGGGGTTCGTCTCCCCAAGGGACACCCGCCCGCCGAAAACAACCCGGCTTCGGTCGGGCGAGGGGCGGTAGTAATAAACCACCCTTCGCGTGTCGCTGACGATCCTGTCCTTCGGCATCAACCGGTTCATCAGATCCGGATCGAGCGCCTCCGTCGCGATGATGTAGCTACCAATCGGAATAATCCGGCGGCGATGCCAGGGCGAGAGGGACCCGCTATAGCCGTTCGTCGCGATCAGCGCCTTCTTTGCCTGCACAACGCCCCGGGCGGTTTTGACGGCGAACCCATCCTTTTCGCAGGAAAGATCAAGGGCCTTGCAATGCGGGATAATGGTGACGCCAGCTTCCAGCGCCTTGTTCATCAGGCCCCGGTGATAGGCCGCAGGATCGACGGACCCGTGATTCGGAAAGACCACCCCGCCGTAATAGCTGTCGGAGCCGAGCTCGCTCCGTTGTTCGGATCGGGGCACCATATAGGCCTCCGTTTCAAGGCCCGGAAGCTGCGGCGTAATCCCTTTTGCCAGTTTTTCATAGGATACGGAATTATGCGCCGCATGAAACCGGCCGACGCATTTGAAATTGCAATCGATGCCTTCGGTACGGATAAACTCCTCCGTATATTCGCGGGAGTTTTTCCCCTCCGTCAGGATTGCAATGGCAAGATCGCGGCCATATTTTTTCTCTAGTTCGGCATAAGTCGGCTTGATGCTGGTGCTGACCTGCCCGCCATTTCGGCTACTGGCGCCCCAGCCCGCATGCTCGGCATCGATGACAAGCGTTTCCCGGCCGGCGCGCGCCGTCTGAAGTGCTGCCTGAAGGCCGGTATAGCCGGAGCCGATGATCAGGATATCCGTCTTTTGTGGAAGCGTTCCTTCCTCCATGACCGGCGGTTTTGTCCGCTCCCACCAATAGGGTGTTTCCTTATAATCATCTGTGAACATTGCCGGTCCCTTCTTGAATTAATTATGGCTCGCCAAAATCATGTCCGCCGCTTTCTCGGCAACCATGATGACAGGCGCATTTGTATTGCCGGAGGTCAGCGTCGGGAAAATGGAAGCATCGACGATCCGAAGATTGCGAAGCCCATGAGCCTTCAATTGACTATCGACAACATTTTCCCGCTGATCCGGCCCCATTCGGCAGGTGCCTATCGGGTGAAAGACCGTGCAGCTTCGCGCCCTGATATCCTCAATCAGCTCCTCATCACTTGTCAAACCTGCGCCGGGTTTCAGCTCTACCTCGATGATGGAGGAAAGCGCCGGGCTATTTGCAAGCTTTCGAAGGAATTTCGATCCCGCCAACAAGGCGTCAAGATCATGAGGATCGGAGAGATAATTCGGATGAATGTGGGGTGCATCAAAGGGATCGGCCGATCGGAGTTGAAGATGTCCGCAGCTTTTCGGCCGGGTTGGCTGCGCACTTAAAAGAAAACCCGGGAAAGGATCGGGGTTCATTAGGGGCCGCTTGCCGGGCGGCGCCTTGGTATAGCTGACCGGGGAGAAAAAGAGCTGCATATCCGGCGTGTCAAGACTGTCGCTCGTCCTAATGAAACCGCCCGCCTGGTTGACGCCAAGCGAAAGCGGCCCCCGCCGCGCCAAAACATAGCGAAGCCCGTGCCAAAGCTTTCCCCACAATGGACCGAGTTGCTGATTAAGCGTCGGAACCCTGGAGCGATAGAGGAAGTCGATACAGAGATGATCCTGCAGGTTCCGGCCAACCGCCGGAATATCCTGCACAACCTCGATCCCGAAAGACTTCAAATGGTCCGCCTCCCCGACGCCGGAAAGCTGCAGGATTTGCGGTGAATTCACTGCGCCCGCCGACAACAGGACTTCCCGTCCAGCAAGAGCCTTCCTTACCTCCCCCTTTTTGCGAAACTCGACGCCAGCGGCTTTTTTTCCGTCAAACAGAATACGCGTCACATGAGCCTGCTTTTCAATTCGGACATTCGGTCTTTTCGCCGCGTCCCAGAGATAGGCGCGGGCGGCAGACATGCGAAAACCGTCCTTCATCGTATTCTGATAGAAGCCGACGCCTTCCTGCGTTCGGCCATTAAAATCCGGATTATAGGAGAGGCCCAGCTCTTCCCCGGCGCGGATGAAATTCCGGCAGAGGGGATGCAGGTCCTTCGTCAGATCGGAAACATATAGCGGGCCATCGCCGCCCCGCCAGTCATCCGCCCCGTTGGCATTCTGTTCAGATTTTTTGAAATAGGGCAGGACTTTCTCCCATCCCCATCCCTGATTTCCCAGGGATTCCCATTCATCGAAATCTTCCCGCTGGCCGCGGATATAAACCATTGCATTGATGGAGCTGGATCCGCCCAGGACCTTGCCGCGCGGCCAATAGCTTGGCCGTCCGTTCAGCGAGGGAACGGGTTCTGTCTGATACATCCAGTTGAGCGATTTGTTGTAAAAGGCCTTGCCATAGCCGATGGGCATCTGAACCCAGAGGTTCCGGTCCGATCCCCCGGCCTCCAACACCAAAACGGTATATTTTCCGCCTTCGGACAGCCGGGCGGCAAGGACACATCCGGCAGAGCCTGCGCCGATGATGATGAAATCATACTGCCTCATGAACGGTCCTTCTTGTGCGCAAGGGATGCGAACGAATGCTGTAGGGGTAAAGGACAATTGGTCGAATTAACATGACCAGTTTGAGGAATTTTTCATACCAATATAGGCATCCTACTCATTTTGAAATCAACGGCCCGACAATCCCCGCAATCGCCTTCACCCTGCTTTTTATGACGGCGGGCGTGACGGCCCCGAAGCCGAGAACCAGCCCCTTTTTCCTGATGGGTTTCAGGCAATAGGCGTCCAGTGGGCGAACCGTAATGCCTTCGCGAGCCAACACTAAGGTCACGTCATTTTCATTCAGGCCCGATTTCAGATAACCCACGGTATGAAGGCCGCTTTGCGTCGGCTGTACGTCCAGAATATCCGACAGGAATTCGTCAGCAGAATAGATCAGGGCCTGATAGCGGGCCGCGTAAATGCCGCGCATGCGCCGGATATGGGTTGCGAAAAAGCCTTCATCCATAAATTCGGCGATGGTTGCCTGCGAATTGGTCGGAACCCCCGCCTGAAAGGTGTTGAAGCCCTGCTGGAAGACAGGCACCAACCGGGGTGGCGAAATGATGAAGCCGGTCCTGAGCGACGGGAACAGCGTCTTTGAGAAAGTGCCGACATAGATCACCCGGCCCGCCGTATCGACGCTTTTGAGGGTTGGCAAAGGCTGACCTTCAAAATGGAACTCGCTGTCGTAATCATCTTCTATGATCCAGGCATCCGCCTTTTCCGCCGCTTTCAGAAGAGCAAAGCGCCGCCGCAATCCCATAATCACGCTTAAAGGCTGCTGATGGGAAGGGGTCACGAAGGCCAGCCGAAAGTCGGGTGCCTGATGCATTCCATCCTCGACTGAAATGCCTTTTTCATCCACTTCCACCGGCACAAGCTTCGCCCCGTTGGCGATCAGGCTGTTGCGCGCGCCGATCGCGCCCGGATTTTCAATCCAGACCTTGTCTCCTGAATTCAGCAGCATATTGCCGATCAGTTGAAAAGCGTGCTGGGCACCCCCGGTAATGAAAATCTGCTCCGCTTCGCACTGAATACCCCGGCTTGCATTCACATGAGTAGAAATGGCCTGCCGCAACTGGTTCAGGCCATAAGGCTTACCATATCCCATAATCTCACTCCGGTTTCCCCGCCAGTGCTTGCTCGACAGCCGGGCCCATTGCGCCATCGGAAAATCGTCAAGCGCCGGCAGGCCGGTAATAAAAGCATGCGGCTTCCGGGGCAGTTCCTCCCGCGAGGCAAGATGCGGCAGCGCCGTTTCCATCATGTCGGAGATTTTGGGGGGTTCCGAGGATGCGGCCTCCTCCTGCAGGGCGGTGGTCTTCTGCAGCGTGGGCCGCCCCATGCTCATCACCTCGCTCACGAAGGTGCCCGCGCCGGAGCGGGCCTCCAGCACCCCTTCGGAGATCAGGCGGTCCAGCGCATTGATGATCGTTGTCCGCGAGACATTCAGTTCCTTCGCAAGCGTCCGGCTTGCGGGCAGTCGCTCCCCCGCCGTGAGGCCGCCGGTCAGGATGATTTGCCGGATCCCCATATAGATCTGCGTATTGATTTTTTTCTTGGACTGCCTGTCTATCAGAATGGAAGAAAGGAGAGCCCCGCCTGACCGTTTCATTGGAGACTGATCTCGCGATATAAAAATTGGTATTTCTTTTTTCTAAAAGCGGACCTTAACAGTAAACCAATCCTTGGTAGGTTGCTAGGAGATTTCAAAAAACTGGAACAGCGGATCATTTCAATGAAGATTAAATCTATCGAGACCTTCACGACAGCGGATGTCTGCTTTGTGCGGGTGACGACTGAGGATGGCATGCAGGGCTGGGGTCAGGTGGCCCCCTATTGCGCCGATATCACGGCGCAGGTCCTGCATCGCCAGATCGCTCCGCATGCGCTCGGCGCGAATTCATTGGACATCGACTATCTGGTTCAGCTTCTCCCGGAAAAGGAACATAAATTTCCGGGATCCTATATCCAGCGGGCCATCGGCGGCCTGGATACCGCCCTTTGGGATATCATGGGAAAGCGCGAGGGAAAAAGCGTCTGCGAGCTTTTGGGCGGCACGCCCGGCGAGCTCCGCGCCTATGCCTCCTCCATGAAACGGGATATCACCCCGGCGGATGAGGTGAAGCGGTTTCAGGCCCTTCGCGATACATATGGCTTCGATGCCTTCAAGTTCCGGATCGGGGCGGAATGCGGGCGGGGACAGGATGAATGGCCGGGCCGGACCGAAGAAATTGTTCCGGCAGTTGCAAGGGCGCTTGGGGATCAAGTCGATCTTCTCGTCGATGCCAACTCCTCTTTTTCCCCAAGCCAGGCGATTGAGGTGGGCCGAATGCTTGAAGATAACGGGATTTCCCATTACGAGGAACCCTGCCCCTATTGGGAATATGAACAGACGAAACAGGTAACCGATGCCCTGTCAATCGATGTGACGGGCGGTGAGCAGGATTGCGAAATCCCCAACTGGCGGCGCATGATCAAGGATCATGTCGTCGATATCGTCCAGCCGGATGTCTGCTATGTTGGCGGCATTGCCAACACGATGCGGGTCGCGAAGATGGCGGAGACGGAAGGCCTGCCCGTCACGCCCCACAGCGCCAATCTGACCCTTGTAACCCTCTTCACCATGCATGTCCTTCGTGCGATCCCGAATGCTGGAAAATATCTGGAATTCTCGATCGAGGTTGAGGATTACTATCCTTGGCAGTACGGGCTTTTTTCGAACGAAATGTTCAGCATTAGGGATGGCAAGGCAATGGTTTCCAATATGCCGGGCTGGGGGGCTGTGATCAACCCCGAATGGCTCGACCGTGCCAAATATCAGAAAAGCGAGGCTGACTGATGCCAGACAATCTGAAAAAGCTCGCTCAGAAGGCATTGAAGGCCGGGCGGATCGTCGATTTACCGAAAGACCATTTCATCAATGGCCGATTTCTCTCCTCCCAATCGGGGGAGGAGATGGAGAGCATCGACCCCGGCACGGGCAAAGCCTTTCACAGCTTTGCCAAAGGCGCCAAGGCAGATGTCGATCTTGCCGTTGCCGCCGCCCGGAATGCCCTGAAAGGCCCCTGGATACAGATCAGCCCCGCCGAACGTTCCCGCATTCTCTGGCGGGCCTCCCAACTGATCCTTCAGAATATTGACCGGCTGGCGGTCGCGGAAACGCTGGATAGTGGAAAGCCGGTCAATGAATCCGTTGGCGATACGCGGGGCGCGGCGCGCGCTTTTGAATATTATGCGGGCGCCGCCGACAAACTGCAGGGGGATGTTTTCCCGCTTCCCGCCGGATATCATGGTTACAGCCTGCATGAACCGATCGGGGTCACCGCGCATATAATCCCCTGGAATTTCCCGATTTCCACAACAGCGCGCGGCGTTGCGCCTGCGCTCGCGGCAGGCTGCACCATCGTCGCCAAACCCGCCGAACAGACCCCTCTCACGGCGCTGATGCTTGCCGATATCCTGCGGCAGGCCGGACTGCCGGACGGCGTCTTTAATGTCGTCACCGGGACGGGCGCCGAAGCGGGCGCTCCGCTCGTTGCGCATCCCGATATCGATCATGTCACCTTCACCGGATCGGTCAGCACGGGCATTACCGTGGCGAAATCCGCGGCCGACAATGTCACGCGCCTGTTGCTGGAACTCGGCGGGAAGTCGCCCGTCACTGTCCTCGCCGATTGCGATTTGGAGGCTGCGCTTCAAGGCGTCATGGGCGCGATTTTTGAAAATGCCGGACAGATTTGCTCCGCCAGTTCGCGGCTCGTCATTGAGCGATCCATCCATGCCGAATTTATGGAGAAGCTGGTCCAGCGGACGGAGGCCCTCTCCATCGGGCATGGCCTCACCGATCCCAATATCGGCCCCGTGAATTCGGCGGAACAACAGGACAAAATCGTTGCCTATCTTCAGGACGCGAAGGCGCGTGGGCTCGATATTCTGACTGGCGGACATGCCTTGAAAGATCCGGATATCGGCACCGGCTGGTTCGTTGCGCCGACAATCATCGACAATCTGAAACCGGATGACCGGATTTGTCAGGAAGAGATTTTCGGCCCGGTGCTTGCCGTACAGGTGGTCGATGATTTCGATGAAGCGGTTGCGGTTGCAAACGATACCGCCTTCGGCCTCGTCGCCGGAATCTATACCGGCAGTATGTCGAAGGCACATCGCTATGCCCGTGATATCGACGCCGGACAGGTCTATATCAACGAATATTTCGCGGGCGGGATCGAGGTTCCGTTCGGCGGCAACAAAAGCTCGGGCTATGGACGCGAAAAAGGTCTGGAAGCACTGAAAAGCTACAGCAAGCTCAAATCCGTCGCCGCGAAGATATAAAAAATTGGTATGCCGAAACGTCTAAATTGGACCTTTTAGGGATACTGATTTGTTCCTAAGGTTATCAGATGGGAAATCCAAAATTAATAATAAATAAAAAACAAAATACAACAGGAGCTATTAAAAGGGTGAGCAAAAATGAAATTAAATAAAATATCAATATCCGTGCTGGCGTTGAGCGGATCAATACTTGTAGCCTCCATGACTTCTGCTTCGGCTGAAGACGTACTGTCGATCGCCTCGTGGGGTGGATCTTATCAGGACGCCCAGAGCAAGGCCCTGTTCCAGCCCGCGGCAAAGGAGATGGGCATCACCATCAAGGAAGAAACCTATGGCGGCATGTCCGATGTGCGACTGCGGAGCAAGTCCGGCGCGACCCAATGGGATATCGTCGCCAGCGGATCGGGCAGTGCAGCCCGCGCGGCCGCGGAAGGCCTGCTGGAGCCCCTTGATTACAAGGTGATTGACGTATCAACCTTTTATCCGGGCCTCTACACCGAATATTGCGTCGGCAGTGACGTCTATTCCGTCGTCGATGCCTGGAACACCAAAACCTACGGCGAAAACGGACCGCGCAGCTGGGCCGATTTCTTCGATGTGAAGAAGTTCCCGGGAACGCGCTCCCTTCGTGACAAATACGATATCAATTTCCAGATCGCCCTGCTGGCCGACGGCGTACCGAAGGAAAAGGTCTATGAAGTCCTTTCGACGGACGAAGGCATGAAACGCGCCCTCGACAAGCTTCGGGAACTGAAGCCGCATGTCGCCGTCTGGTGGAAGTCCGGCGCACAGCATGCCCAGCTTATGAAGGACGGCGAAGTTGATATGACGACCGGCTGGAACGGGCGTTTTGATGTCGTCAGGAAAGACGGCGCCAAGGTCGATTACGACTTTAATCAGGGCTTCCTTGATTACGACTGCTTTGCCATTCCGAAAGGAGCGCCGCATAAGGAACTCGCCATGAAATTCTTGGCGAAAATCAGCGAGGCCAAGATCCAGGCAAACCTTGCCAAATACATCACCTACGGCCCGGCCAACAAGAAGGCCTATGAAAATGGCCTGATCGATGAGAAGGTTGCCAAGACCCTGCCGTCCTATCCTGCAAATGCGGAAAAACAGCTGCGGATTAATTTGGACTGGTATACCAAATATGGGGAGAAGGCGTCCGCCATGTTCCAGGAAATGCTGACCGAATAGTCAGCGCCGGACCTGTGATTTAGTGGACGACCTTCATCAGGAGGCCGTCCACTTTTTTAACCGCATGAAGACTGTACCGGAAATTCAGAATGCCTAACGCAGAATCATTACCGATCAGCATCCAGGGAATCACAAAGACCTATGGCAGGGTTCATGCGCTGGACAATGTCGATCTGGAAGTGAAAAGCGGGGAATTCCTGACCCTTCTGGGGCCGTCCGGATCGGGCAAGACCACCCTGCTGATGGCCCTTGCCGGCTTCACCCGCCCCGATTACGGCAGCGTCAGGTTCGGCGATGAAGAGGTCATTTTAAAGCCGCCGCATTTGCGCGATGTCGGCATGGTGTTCCAGAATTATGCGCTGTTCCCGCATATGACTGTTGCGGCCAACATCGCTTACCCCCTCAAACTTCGGAAAGTTTCGAAAGCTGAAATCGAGACACGCGTCGAGCAGGCGCTCGAAACCGTGCAGCTTGGCGGATATGGCGCCCGCCGGATCACGCAGCTTTCCGGCGGACAGAAGCAGCGTGTCGCGCTCGCCCGTGCCATCGTCTTCAATCCCCGCATCGTGCTGATGGACGAGCCGCTTTCCGCCCTCGATAAAAAGCTGCGCGACCATATGCAGATTGAGCTGCGCCAGATGCATGACCAGCTTGGCATGACAACAATCTATGTCACCCATGACCAGCGGGAGGCCCTGACCATGTCCGACCGGATCGCCGTAATCAATAACGGCAAGGTCCGGCAGCTTGGCACGCCCCGGGAAATTTATGACACCCCGGCCAACCGCTTCGTCGCCGACTTCATTGGTGAATCGAGTTTTCTGGAACTGGAAGAAGGCGAGAGCGGCCTCACCTGTGAAGGCATAGAAATTCTCGCGCGCCATACGCCGGAAGACAATTTGCCGAAATCCCTTGTGATCCGGCCGGAGCGCCTGTTCCCTGTGAACGGGAAGCGTCCTGCCGATACAAATCTGTTCAAGGGAACAATCCGGCAGATCGTTTATCAGGGCGATGCCGCGATGGTTTATATCGACCAGTCAACCGGCGCAGAACTTGTCATGCGGTGCGGCACAGATAACGAAACCTTGCAAAGCCTCAAGCGGGACAGCGAGATAACGGTCGGGCTGCATCGGGACGATACGGTTATCGTCTCCGATGACGAGACGAAAGGCTGAGCATGAGCGAGACGAGCCTCCTTTCGCGCCCTAACGAGAAACAGCTCTATCGCGATGCGCTCTGGGAAAGACGCACCCTTTTGAGCCTCGCGTCCCCTGCGCTTTTATCTATCGTCCTGATCATCATCATTCCCGTCGCCTGGCTTTTCTATCTCTCCTTCATCGGCAAGGATGGCGGATTTTCGATGGAAAATTACGCCCGGATGGTGGAGAGCAAGACCTATGCACGGATTTTCCTCACCACCTTCAAAGTCAGCGCACTGACAACCATCATCTGCATCCTGATCGGCTATCCGCTTGCCTATTTCCTGTCGCAACTGCCCCGGAAAGCCGCGAATATTTGCATGTTGACGGTTCTTCTGCCTTTCTGGACATCGCTGCTGGTTCGAACCTATGCATGGCTTGTTATCCTGCAGCGGAATGGCTTGATCAACAACTGGGGCATCAAGCTCGGCCTTTGGGATGAACCATTGAAACTCGCCTATGGCCTCAATGGCACCTTGATCGGCATGGTCCATATCATGGCCCCGTTTCTCATCCTGCCACTCTATGGCACAATGAAGACAATCAATCAGGATTACATGAAGGCCTCCGCCAATCTTGGGGCAACGCCGATCCGGACTTTTTGGCAGGTGTTTTTTCCGCTGTCTTTACCCGGCCTCTCTGCGGGAACCCTGATCGTTTTCGTGCTCTGCCTCGGCTTTTTCGTGACACCGGCCATTCTCGGCGGCGGCAAGGTCATCATGGTTTCGATGCAGATTTCAAACAATATCGAGCTCTTCTTCAACTGGGGCGCGGCAAGTGCGCTTGGCGTCGTTCTTCTGGCCACAACCATGCTGATTTTGTTCATCTCGTCCCGGGTCCTCAAGATCGATAAGATCCTCGGCGGAGGGCAATGAGATGAACTGGTTCAATCAGCCCGTTTCCGAAACCCAGATCAAGCGCAAACAACGGCTTTGGCTTTATGTTTTCGCCATTCTCGTCATGTGCTTTCTGGTCATCCCGACGATTATTGTGGTGCCGATGTCTTTCTCGGCATCCCAATATCTAGAATTCCCGCCACGGGAATGGTCGCTCCGCTGGTATGAGTTTTACTTCCATTCGGAATCCTGGATGGCCGCAACCAGAACCTCGTTACTGGTCGGGTTCCTGACGATGCTGGTGACGACGCCCATCGGCGTTGCGGCGGCATACGGCCTCTCGGTCTCGAAGCATCGGGCCAGCCAGCTATTTTTCATCTTGCTGATCAGCCCGATGATGATGCCGATCATCCTGATCGCAATCGGGATTTTCTATGTCTATGTCAAAATCCATATGGTGAATACCATTGCGGGATTGGTACTGGCCCACACGGTTCTGGCGCTGCCCCTGATCGTCATCATTGTGAGCTCCGCGTTTAAAAGCTTCGATATCTCGCTTGAAATGGTAGCGCGCAATCTCGGCGCTTCCCGCTTTATCGCCTTCATGACCATCACGCTGCCACAGATCAAATTTGTCGTGGTGACGGCCGCCATTCTCGCCTTTCTCGCCTCCTTCGATGAGGTGATCATCGCGATGTTCGTCTCCGGCGCGGAAAATTCGACATTGACCCGGAATATGTTCAATGCGCTTCGCGATCAGATCGACCCGACGATTGC
>SBHH01000140.1 GCA_006226265.1 Alphaproteobacteria bacterium
CCAGAGGTCGAGCGTGACGTAAGCCGTGGAAAAACCGAACCGACGGCGGCGGCGGAAGCGTTATTACGGCTCTTTCTCAAGGATTAGGCGATAATCCTGACGGATCAGGGGAATTTCGCCAAAAGTCCCATGAAACTGCTTGACGGATGCGCCTCCTTTCCTTAAATACCGTCTCCACGTCCGGCGTCACGCGCCGGCATTCTTTTTTATTGGTTTAAGAGGTTCACGATGGCACGTCGTTGCGAGTTGACTGGCAAAGGGGTACTGACCGGCAATAATGTCAGCCACGCCAAAAACAGAAACCGCCGCCGCTTTCTGCCGAACGTGCAGGAAGTGCGACTGATGTCCGAAGCGCTGGGCCGTTCTTTCAGCCTGAAAGTATCCGCTTCCGCCCTTCGCTCGGTTGAGCATAACGGCGGTCTCGACAAATTCCTGCTGAAGTCACGGGACACCGATCTGTCGCTGCAGGCCCGCCGGGTTAAACGCGATATCAAGAAGGCAACTGCGACGGCCTAAGTCCTTCACCGGACAATTTGAAGAACGAATTCAACGGATGAGATGCGAATCTCATCCGTTTTTTCATGCCCGGTTTGTTTCCCGACGCCAGGGCGCTATCTCAAGCGGGGATAGGGCGCTTTGACAACAATGGGGAGACAGCAATGTATGCACGACGGGACATTATGAAAGGCGCGGCGACGCTGCCGCTTGCGGCCATCCTGGCCGATCCGCTGTTGGCGAGTGCTGCTGCGGCGGAACTGGAAGACGTGACCCTCAAACTCGATCACGGCAAGCCGATCACGGCATCGGTTATTTTCCCGGAGAAGACACCGGCCCCCGCCGTCGTGTTGGTTCATGAATGGTGGGGCCTCAATGACCAGATCAAGGCAGTCGCGGCAGATTTTGCGCGCGAAGGATATGCGGCGGTCGCGGTCGATCTCTATGGTGGAAATGTCGGCAAGACGCCCGATGAGGCACAGCGATATATGAAAGCCGTCAATCCCGTCGAGGCGACGGAGACGCTACAGAAATGGATCGCCTGGGCGCGGGACAATGACAAGACGACGGAAAAGCTCGGCACCATTGGCTGGTGCTTCGGCGGCGGCTGGTCGCTCAACGCTTCGCTCGCCGCGCCGGTTGATGCAACGGTCATCTATTACGGCAATGTCGCGAAGAAGGCGGATGAGCTAAAGGCCCTTACAGGGCCGGTAATGGGGCATTTCGCCGACAAGGATAAATGGATCAACAAGGCAATGGTCGATGGCTTTATTGAACAGATGAAGCTCGCGGGTCAGCCCGCGCCGGAAGTCTTCTGGTATAGCGCCGATCATGCTTTCGCGAACCCGACGGGCGCGCGTTATGATCAGGAAGACGCACAGACGGCCTGGAAAAGAAGCCAGAAATTCTTTGCCGATAGCCTGATGGGATAGGAATTGGGGTAAGCAGTCTCGACCGCTTACCATTTATCCGCTTTGCCGCGACGGGCGGGTTTGTTCTCGTCGAACAGGTCCGCCAGTTGCTCCATCATTACGCCGCCCAGCTGTTCGGCATCGATGATCGTCACCGCCTGCTGATAATAGCGGGTCACGTCATGGCCGATACCGATGGCGATCAGTTCGACGGAGGAGCGGGTCTCGATCCATTTGATAACATCGCGCAAATGCCGGTCGAGATAATTGCCGGGATTGACGGAAAGGGTGCTGTCATCGACCGGCGCGCCGTCGGAAATCACCATTAGGATGCGGCGCTGCTCGGGGCGACCCAGAAGGCGGTTATGCGCCCAGAGAAGTCCCTCGCCATCAATATTTTCCTTCAAAAGGCCTTCACGTAGCATCAGACCAAGCGACTGGCGCGCGCGGCGATAGGGGAAGTCCGCCGATTTATAGACGATATGGCGAAGATCGTTGAGGCGGCCCGGATTGGCCTCTTTCCCCTGTTCCAGCCATTTCTCGCGCGATTGCCCGCCTTTCCAGGCGCGGGTCGTGAAACCCAGGATCTCGACCTTGACCGAGCAACGCTCCAGCGTGCGGGCGAGGACATCGGCGCACATGGCGGCAACGGAAATGGGACGTCCGCGCATCGAGCCGGAATTGTCGATCAAAAGGGTCACGACGGTATCGCGGAAATCCGTGTCCTGCTCCACTTTAAAGGATAGCGGCAGGAGCGGATCGACAACGACGCGTGAAAGTCGCGCAGCATCGAGAATGCCTTCCTCCAGATCAAACTCCCATGAGCGATTTTGCTGCGCCAGAAGTTTGCGCTGCAGCCGGTTGGCGAGCTTGCTGATCAGGCTCTGCAGGTTGGTCATCTGCATGTCAAGCTGCTGGCGAAGTCGGGCAAGTTCCGCCGGTTCGCAAAGGTCGGATGCCTGGATCACCTCGTCAAATTCGGTAGTGAAGGCCTTATACTGCTGGCTGTCCGGTGCATTGCGGAAATCGTCCGGATAGACGGGGCGCTTGTCGCGGCCTGCTTCCTCGCCAGAACTCTCCGCTTCGATATCGGCGCTTTCTCCGCTCTCACTGTCGGCGCCTTCTTCGCCCATGCCTTCCTGCTGGGTAGCATCCTCGGCGGCGCTGGCGTCCTGACTGTCGTCCTCGCCCTCGGCGCCGCTGCTGTCGGCATCGGGCTCCTGCTCGCCTTCATCGCCTTCACCGGACTGATCATCGTCGGAATAATCGCCTTCCGCATCTTCGATGAGATCAAGATCTTTCAAAAGCTTGCGGGCCGCGCTTGCAAAGTCCTTCTGGTTGGTCAGCGTTTCCATAAGTTCGGCGAAATCGTCGCCGCTTTTCGCTTCGATCTCTGGACGCCAGAGATCGACCATCGCCCGGGCGCTTTCCGGGATCGGGATGTTGGCGAGCTTTTCGCGCGCAAGCAGGCCTACGACTTCGGCAATCGGCGCATCGGCCTTGTCATAAATTCGGTCGAAGCCATTTTCCCGACAATGATTATTTAACCGGTTAAAAAGATTACGGGCAACACCCTTCATCCGGTTGGCGCCGATCGCCTCAACCCGCGCTTGCTCAATGGCCTCGAACACTGCGCGGGCATCGCCCCCTTGCGGGATCATACGGGCATGCAATCCTTCATCGCAATATCGCTTGCGAAGGGCAAGGCTGTCGGCAAGGCCACGAACAAGATGCACGTCTTCTGCGGGCAGGTCTTTCTGGGGATTTGGCAGCCGCGCGCGAGCAGCGCTCAAGCCCGGCGCGTCGCTGCCGTAAGTGACTTCCAGTTCCTTCTCATGCGTCATCGCCCGCATGGTGGCGGTAACGGCCCGCTTGAAAGGTTCGGCTGCGGGCTCCTTATTTTTGCTGAGCGCCACCGGTCCTAGCCTGCAACGATGTTCGCTGCGGATTCCGGCAAGTCCTCGCCGAAGCTGCGCTGATAATATTCGGCAACCACCGGCCGCTCGATCTCATCGCAT
>SBHH01000279.1 GCA_006226265.1 Alphaproteobacteria bacterium
TCAGATTCGGATATTTCGTTGCGACACGGATATGGCTCCAGCGGCTGGGATCGCGGTCATCGCTCATATTCGCGGGCTGGGCGACCGCAAGATGGCAATGACCGATATCAAGATCGACAGGCGCGTAAATCTCGGGGTAATCGAATTCCAGGAGGACATCATTTCCAGCGACGCCGAGTTGTGCGGCACCAAACGCAACAAAGGTCGCCACATCGAAGGATCGGACGCGGATGATCGAGATATGGGGATGGTTGGTTCTGAAATGCAAAAGTCGGCTCGCCGGATCGTCGAACGCAGGTTCGGGTTCAATCCCGACACCCCGGATCAACGGCATGACTTCCTTCAGAATGCGCCCTTTCGGCAGGGCGATTACCAACTCTTCGCTCGATGGCACCTTATTGCTCCATTCTCAAAAATGCCCGTTTGGCTTCACGATCGGGCGGGGCCGATCAATCGGTTTTTTCGCTGTCCGGATGCTCGGGGCGTTTGTCCGTCGGCCAGGGTTCGCCACTGTCAGTTAGGGTTACGTTAATGCACTCGGCCTCAAGACATATGGTGCCGCCCCCTGCAAAATTCAGCAGGAATTCTGCTGTCCCGTCCTCGCCGGGACTAGTCGTGATATTCAGCAGTTCCATAACCTCAGTTGAATTGCTGCGTGAAATTCCGCTGGAACGGACTTTCAGGATGTCGCCAAAATAAACCCCGGTACGGATGCGCGTCCAGCCTTTAAGTGCCGCGCGCGGACTTGCGTCTTCCCATTTAAACCGCGAGCCAACGACTGTAAAGGCTCGCCGTTTCTTTAAAAAGCCGATTTCCCCAGGGCTCGTGATCAATCCTTCCAGCGCAGCGGAAAGGATTTCCATGTCGTCGGTTTCGGCGGCATAAAGTTTTAAGGCCTGAGGCATGAAAGCATGTCCTGTTTTCTAATCGCGTCAGTTGCCTGCAATGCGTTCTATATTTGCGCCGCAGGCCGCCAGTTTTTCTTCCAGCCGCTCATATCCGCGATCCAGATGATAGACACGATTGATAATGGTTTCTCCCTCTGCTGCCAAGCCCGCAAGCACAAGCGAGACCGAGGCGCGAAGGTCGGTCGCCATGACGGGGGCCCCGACCAGCTTGCCAACACCGCGCACCAGGGCAGAATGGCCGTGCACATTGATGTTGGCGCCGAGGCGGGCTAGCTCTGGCACATGCATGAAGCGGTTCTCGAAAATTGTTTCGGTGATCATGGCGGCGCCATCGCAAATGCACATCAATGCCATCATCTGCGCCTGCATATCAGTGGGGTATCCGGGATAGGGCAGGGTCATGATGTCGACCCCGTGTATCGTGGGGGAAGTGCGCCAGATGATAAGTCCGTCTGCCGTTTCCTCGACATCTGCCCCAGCCTCAACCAGGATGTCGAGAACCGAGCGGATCAGTTCGGCGCGGGTATTGGTAAGTTCAAGCCTCCCACCGGTAATGACTGCGGCGATGGCATAGGTTCCGGTCTCAATCCGGTCCGGCATCACCCGGTGTTGCGCGCCCTGCAGCCTGTCCTTGCCGATAATGACAAGCCGGTCTGTGCCATCGCCCTCTATTTCGGCGCCCATTTTGCGGAGGAGGTCGATGAGATCTGAGATTTCCGGTTCTTTCGCCGCATTTTCGAGAATGGTCACGCCCCTGGCGAGAGAGGCCGCCATCAGGAGATTTTCCGTGGCGCCTACCGAGACGGTCTCGAAACGGATTTCTGCCCCGTGCAAACCGTTTGGCGCCACCGCGTTCATATAGCCGCCCTCAATATCGAAGGTCGCGCCCATCTGCTCAAGTCCGCCAACATGCAGGTTCATGGGGCGAGTTCCGATAGCACAGCCGCCCGGAAGCGAGACGCGGGCCCTTCCTTCGCGCGCGAGTAGCGGGCCGAGAACAAGGGCTCCTGCGCGCATTTTGCGGACGATGTCATAGGGCGCTTCGGTGTTCGTGATCCTGTCGGCGGTAAGGGCGAGGGCTCGCCCGCCGCTGCAGCCTTCCGCCGCCGTTTGACCATTCATGACTGCCTTTGCGCCATGTTGGCAAAGAAGCGTCGTCAGGGTAGAGATATCTGCAACATGGGGAAGGTTGGACAGGGTGACGGTTTCATCTGTCAATAGGCTGGCAACCATGAGGGGAAGTGCCGCATTCTTCGCGCCGCTGATTTCGATCCTGCCGAAGAGCGGCTTACCTCCCTTTATTCGAATACTGTCCATCTACGAATATCCTGTTCATTATCATGACTTATTTGCGCTGTGCGCACAAATCTGGTCAAAAGAATATGTCAAAAGAGGGACTTTTACCTCATTTCCGAAAGGAAAGAAAAGAAAATGCAAATTTCCGTTCCGCAATATTCATGAAAAGGCAGCGTCATTTACAATGGCCTTTTCCGGGGATGTCCGTCGGCATCAGAGTCTGGGCAATGTAACGCCTTCCTGGCCCATATATTTACCGGCACGATCGCGATAGGAAATCTCGCAAGGCTCGTTCCCCTTCAGGAACAGAAACTGGCAGGCCCCCTCATTTGCGTAGATTTTCGCAGGGAGCGGCGTCGTATTAGAAAATTCGAGCGTGACATGCCCTTCCCACTCCGGCTCCAGCGGCGTCACATTGACGATGATGCCGCATCGGGCATAGGTCGATTTACCAAGGCAGATAACCAGAACATCGCGCGGAATGCGGAAATATTCAACCGTCCTGGCAAGGACGAAGGAGTTCGGCGGAATGACGCAGACATCCGTCTTACGGTCGACGAAGCTGTCGTTGGAAAAGGCCTTCGGGTCGACGGTGGCCGAATCGATATTGGTGAAAATCTTGAATTCATCCGATACCCGCGCATCATATCCATAGGACGACAGGCCGTAGGAAATGGTCCCCTCGCGTTTCTGGCTTTCCACAAAGGGCTCGATCATCCCCTGTTCGCGGGCGGCATTTCTGATCCATTTATCGGATAGAATGGACATGCTTTAACTCTCCAAAAGAACACTGCTTCATGTCGGGCAGTGTATCGTCAGACGGCATAGGGGCCAAGGGCTAATACACAGGTTTCAATTGTCAAGTCGGGTGCGGTTCTTGATCGCATCGGGCGCTGATTCGCCCCGGCTCCGCTGCAGGTCTTTGCGTTTGCGCAAGTTGGACCGGAGCGCATCTGAAAGCCGCGCTTCCTTCTCCGCGCGTTGCCGATCCTTCTTCGATTGTTTGTTCTCTGTCTCATCTGCCATCGGTTCGGCACCTTAATTCGCACTGTAAGGGCACAGCAATAGCCCGCTTTTGATTTTTGCGCAAATTTGCCATTGCAGAACCGCGCGCGCTCTTATATACAGCCCATGCAATTTCGTTTGCCCATTGCCGCCGTAGCTCAGGGGTAGAGCACTCCCTTGGTAAGGGAGAGGTCGA
>SBHH01000257.1 GCA_006226265.1 Alphaproteobacteria bacterium
AAGCGGGTGATCGCGATTGTCCTGAAGCGCATCGCGTGCTTCAGTGTTGTATACGGAAAAAATATAAGAACTCATGACATACTCTTCTTGTTCCGGATATTTAACCGCCCGATCCGGGATTAATTACTCCCTTCCGGGGCAGCCGGGTTCATATGACAATTCAACGATATTACGCACTTTGCAATGAAATTTGCGTAATTCCGACATATAAGACAGGTATTTGCGCCATTCTATGAAAAATTCTGGCAAATTTTGTGGCTTTAATCCTGTATTTGCCGTTGATAATCTCTTGTCAGTTCGATTGCATAGCGGATCACTTTTTCTGTCACAGGGTTATAGGGTTCATCCAGGAAGGAGGCAGTGAATTTGACGCGGGGGGGTGTCCATTCACAGAAAATTTCCTGAAGGCGGCCATCTTTCAGGTCCGGCAGGATGACTTGACGGGGTATCGCCGCGACGCCCAACCCGTCAACCGCCATCCGGATGATGGCGGCAAGGCTGCTGGAGGGGAATATACGGGGCGGTTGCTCGACCACTTTCTGAAGGGCACGCTTCAACTCGACATAGGGTCTTGTTTCCTCCGCATAGGCGAGAAGCGGTTGCGTCGTCAGCTCATTGAGTGTGAGTCGCCGGTTGGGCGAAAGGCCGAGAGAGGGGGCGGCCACCCAGATCAGCTCGAAATCCAGCAGGTCATGGTTTTCGATCCGCAGATCAGCGAGGGGGCCCAAAAGAAAAGCAAAATCGAGCGATCGCTCGACCAGTTTTTTGTGCAGATTCGCGGTGGTGTTGACGGCAACAGAAATTTCTATCTCGGGAAACTTTTCCCCTATGCCGGTGATAAAGCCCTTCAACCAAGTATGCACGATGGTTTCCGATACGCCGAGGCGAAGGGTTCCGGCAATATTCCGGGCATAACCGATCCGATCGACGAGTTGGGTCGAGCTGCGAAGAACTTTCTCTGCGTAAGGAACAAGCTCCAGCCCCTTGGTGGTTAAACGGATGAAGCTGGTATCACGCTCAAACAGGCGGACCCCCAGCGTTTCTTCCAGCTTGGCGATGCGTGAGGAGATGGCGGGCTGGGTGGTATTGAGTTTTTCGGCCGTTTTCCGGAAACTGCGGAGCGAGGCAACCCAGAGAAAGGTTTCAAGCTGTGTCAGATTTATATTCGCAGGGGGCATAAGCGCAGCCTATCGGAATGACCATAAATTGGTAGATTATAATTATAGGGATAAACGGGCCGTTTGTCAGGCGCGGCAGCCTGGATATTTTCCGCTGAACAAAAAACTAATTCTTTCGTCTTGCCGGGCCATTGGGTATGCTGACCGCAAAAGAACGCCAACCCTTGGCATTACAAAGAAAACAAGAGGAAAATCAAATGTCCGCAGCTCCTGCACCAACCCGTGAAGATTGGAAAAAACTGGAATCCGAACTTAGCATCCGCCATCAGGCATTTATCGACGGCGATTACGTAAATGCCGCCTCCGGCAAGACTTTCGATTGCGTCAGTCCGGTTGACGGACGGGTTCTCGCACAAATCGCCTCTTGTGATGTCGAGGATGTGAACCGCGCCGTTGCTTCGGGCCGCGCCGTCTTCGAATCCGGCGCCTGGTCGCGGGCCGCGCCTGGCAAGCGCAAGGCCGTCCTGCAGAAATTCGCTGGCCTCATCATGAAGAACCGTGACGAGTTGGCCCTTCTCGAATGCCTCGACATGGGCAAGCCCGTGAAATGGGCCGGTGCTGTCGATGTGCCGGGCGCTGCGGGCTGTATTTCCTGGTATGCCGAGGCGATCGACAAGATGTATGACGAGGTGGCCCCGACCGACCGTCGCCGCTCCCTCGCACTCATCACGCGCGAGCCGATCGGCGTCGTTGCCTGTGTCGTGCCCTGGAACTTCCCGCTGCTGATGGGCGCCTGGAAATTTGCGCCGGCCCTCGCGGCGGGCAACAGCGTCATCCTGAAACCGGCGGAACAGTCGCCGCTCACCGCGCTTCGCATTGCCGAGCTGGCGGTCGAGGCCGGTATTCCCGCCGGTGTCTTCAATGTTCTTCCGGGCTATGGCGAGACGGCCGGACAGGCGCTCGGTCGCCATATGGATGTCGATGCCATCGCCTTCACGGGTTCGACCGAGGTTGGCAAGCTCTTCATGCGCTATTCCGGCGAAAGCAACCTCAAGGCCGTTGGTCTTGAATGCGGTGGCAAGAGCCCGAGTCTTGTTCTTGGCGATGCGGACCTTGATCTCGCCGCCAAGAAGATCGCCATGGGCATTTTCTTCAATCAGGGAGAAGTCTGTACCGCAGCTTCCCGCCTTGTGGTTCAGGATAGCGTGAAGGACGAACTGATCGAAAAGATCGCGGGCGTCGCCAAGACCCTGCAGCCGGCTGATCCGCTGAGCCCGAAAACCATCGTCGGCGCCATGGTTGACAAGAGCCAGACGGACCGCGTCATGGGCTATATCGGCAAGGGCCAGGAAGAAGGAGCGAAGCTTTATCTCGGCGGCAAGCGGGTGCTGGAGGAAACCGGCGGCTTCTATATCGAGCCGACGATTTTCGACAATGTCTCTAATGACATGACCATCGCCCGCGAGGAAATCTTCGGCCCCGTGATCAGCGCCATCACCTTCAAGGATATGGAAGAGGGGATCAGGATCGCCAACGACACGATCTATGGCCTCGCCGCCTCCGTCTGGACGCGGGATATCTCGAAGGCGCATCAGCTGGCGCAGGCGCTTCGGGCAGGCACGGTCTGGGTCAATACCTATGACGATGTCGATATGTCGACGCCGTTCGGCGGTTACAAGCAGTCGGGCAGCGGGCGGGACCGGTCGCTCCATGCGCTGGAAAAATATACCCAGCTCAAGACCACCTGGATCAATATTGCCTGAGTGAATGAATAAATAAAAACAGGGAGTTGTCATGAAAAGCTACCAATTCGAGGAATACGGGGCCCCGCTGGTTGAAAATACCGGCGCGGCGCCAGCCCCTCGCGGTGATGAAGTTCTCATGGATGTGACGGCCTGCGGCGTCTGCCACAGCGACATTCACATCTGGGAGGGATATTTCGATCTCGGTAATGACAAAAAGCTGGATATCCGGGGGGGACGGGAGCTTCCCTTCACCCTCGGTCATGAAATCGTCGGCACCGTCGCAGCGGTTGGCGAAAATGTCATCGATGTGGAAGTGGGCGACAAGCGGGTCGTTTATCCCTGGATCGGCTGCGGCGAATGCGCCATCTGCAAGGCCGGGGAAGAACAGCTTTGCAGCCGTCCGCGCCAGCTTGGCATTGACGTCGCAGGCGGTTATTCCGATGCGTTGCTGGTGCCGAACTCCCGCTATCTGCTGGATTATGGCGACCTGCCGAAGGAACTTGCCTGCACCTATACCTGTTC
>SBHH01000218.1 GCA_006226265.1 Alphaproteobacteria bacterium
TTCTGCATGTAAAATCACTATCTAACAGGTTGTTTTTCCATTTAAGATACGCTTATAATCTTAATTAAATTTTAACCGTAATTTCTTCAAAAAATTTGAAAATTATGGTTAATTTCTTGATTTCGCAATCTTCGGTGGAAATTATCCATCTTGGCGTTATCGGGGAGCGGCGTTATAGCGGGATGTTGCGTCTTGCTATCTGTATTTTTTTAAGTTTTTCAGTGACTGTATAGTGAGCGTAGCATGAAGCATTATGAAGAACTTTCCGGGGGAGAAGGCAGACGCGTATTTTATCGGGCGGAACGCTTCGATGCGAAAACCCTGATGCGCAGCATTTCCCCTATCGTCAATGTCGAAAATCAATCCTTTGACCTGTTCGATCTCAGCATGAGCGGCATCAGTTTTGTCAGCCCGGAAAATACCGCCTGGCTTGATGAGATGAACAAAGATGTCCCTGTCAAGGTCAAGCTCGGCAGTTCCGAGGTTTTTGCCGGCAATGGTAAAATCCGGCGGATCGAGCCGTTTGAAGATCAGCACAAGATTGCAATCGAGCTGACCAAGGGTTTCCTCGATATCCAGCATATTCTGGAACAGCATGACGATCTGGTGCTTCAGAAAACAATTGCAAGCGGTCTCGCCGACCAGACCCATCTCGTGCCTGCGGAATACAAGCAGGTCATTGGCGATGCGGTTTATATGCTCCGTTCTGTCCGACAACTGCTTGACAAGGTGGAGCGTGATCTCGGGCAGGAGGATTCCCGCCGGGAAGAACGTATCAAGGACATCGTTCTTGCCTGCGAAGAGAAGGCCTTTGCCCGCTGGAAGGAGATTTCCAGAGAATGCCTGCGCATCACTGATACAATCCGGGGCAACAGCGAAGCGGTCGCGGCCGCAAAGCGCTATACAGAACTTCTGCTGACGCCGGAGTTAATGCCGGGCGCGAGCTGGAACCGGGCCTATAGCAAGCCGCTCGGCTATCCTGGCGATTATCAGGTTATGAACTACGCTTATAACCTCGCGCTTGAGGGAACGACGGCGTATGAGAAGTTCTGTCACCGCCTTGGAACCTCTACGGGAGAGTTTATCGCAACCCGTATGACCATGACCAAACAGATGATTGCAGGCCTGAGTTCAGCGGCCGCCTCGCGTGGCCAGAAAAATTTCAAAGTGGCAAGTCTTGGGTGCGGCCCGGCGCAAGAGGTTGCAAATTTCCTGAAATCCACGCCGCTGCCAATTGAGATGGAATTCACACTGATCGATCAGGATCACGACGCCCTGTCTTATGCCTACAAGAACACCTATCCGGAAGTGGCCCGTCTCGACGGACGAGCGTCGGTCAAATGCCTGCATGCAACATTTCTTGAGTTTCTGGCAACCGGCAAACTCTTCAAGAAACTGGAGAAGCAGGACCTGATTTATGCCGTTGGCCTCGCTGATTACCTTGGCGAGAAGCGGGCAACCAAGCTGGTGACCGATCTTTATGCCAATCTGTCTCCGGGCGGAACGATCCTTATCGGCTGCATGCGGACGTCGGAAATCAGCCTTGAATGGCAGGTGGAATATGTCGCGGACTGGACGCTGGTTCATCGTGACGAGACGGAGATGATAGAGCTTACGCGGAATATCGATCCCGCAGCCACGCGAGAGGTGGTTGCGGATTCCACCGGACATTGCCACCTGCTGATCGTCACCAAGCCGGAATAAGGAACGGTACCGGGTTTGATAATGGCGCAGCCTGTTAGTGGAACGTCATTATCCTTGTGCACGTTTGCGAGAAGGATCGGCCGCGGAGCCCGCCTCTGGGCCAACGATGCGGCGAGCCGGAAATTCGACTATCGCTGTCGTTCCCTCGCCAAGTTTGCTTTTCAGCATGATCGTGCCGTCATGTAACTCCAGAATATTCTTTGAAAGCGGCAGGCCAAGCCCCGTACCTTCATAGCTGCGCGACATCGAACTTTCAATCTGAACAAAGGGCGCGAAAACCTTTTCGATATTCTCAGGGTCAATACCAATGCCCGTATCCGTGATCAGTACGGATAGATTACCGGTCGCCATTTCCTCAAACCCGATGCGCACAAATCCACCCTTATGCGTGAATTTAACGGCATTGCTGAGAAGATTGAGGAAAACCTGAGAAAGAAGCCGCGGATCTCCCTCCAGGATGAAATCCCGACCCGGGACGTCGAAGGCCAGGCGCACACCCCGCTCCGCCGCGTGATCGCGAATGATGCGTAAAGTGGAATTGACAATATCGACAATCGAAAGCTTCTCTTCCTGCAAGACCAGCTTGCCGGCTTCCGCCTTCGAAAGGTCGAGAATGTCGTTGATAATACTGAGAAGATGCTGACCACTGACATTGATGTCTTTCGAGTATTCCTTGTACTGCGCCTTGCCGAGAGGGCCGAACATTTCCTTTTCAAGAATTTCCGAAAATCCGATGATGGCGTTTAGCGGTGTTCTGAGCTCATGCGACATGATTGCAAGAAATTCCGATTTCGAATGGTTGGCGGCCTGTGCCTTCTCGGCCAGCATGTCACTCTTCTGCCGTTCTTCTTCCAGCATCCGCATGTTCATAAAGTCGCGCCGTTGTGCAAGCTCCTGAAAATAGGCGGCAAAAATACCCATGCCGGCCGCAGTCAGCAGGAAGAAATCATTGCCGATGAGAATGAGCGGCGGAATGGGATTCAGCCAAAGAGCCGAAAGATGATAGGCGAAGATCAGACAACCGGTCACCGAGGTCGCATAGAGGAAACGCGTTGGCGGCAGGCAGCAACAGAAAATGATCAATGGCGTCAGCCCGGCATAATACAGATAGTTCCCCGGCTGATCCGCAATAATCGTCATATAGATGATGCTGAGGCCGGAAGCGAGCATGCAGAAAGCCGCCCCCGGCTGTGCGATCACCGAATAGAAGCGGGTATAGGTCAAATAGAGCGTAATCAGAAAAATCGGGATCGCAACACCGAAACGGATGATGAAAGCTTCCTTGAAAACTTCCGGAATAACGTAATAATCAAGAATTGAAAAGCAGGCGTAAATAATCACTGCGGAGAACAGCGACAGGCGCATCACAACGACCGACCGGGCGACAGCCGCGTCGTTATAGGCACTTTCTACAGCGCGATCCACGAAGCGCAGAGAAAACCGCTGGATGACTGTTCCATCCATTACAGATTCTATTGTCGCTAATTGACCCAGAAAACGCAATTTCACCGCCAAAGTATTTATTAGCTAGTACTAGGCTTTAATTGCTATCAAAAGGTGGTAAAGAAATTATTAATTTCACGAAAAAGGCCCGATTTTCAGCTGCTTGTAACCTTTAATAGTAGAATGAAGGATTAATACTAAATTATATTGCAAAATAAAAATTAAATATTCCAT
>SBHH01000224.1 GCA_006226265.1 Alphaproteobacteria bacterium
CACCGTCGCGGGCTATGGCGACAAGGCGGCGCTGGAGGCCTTCGCGAAATCCGTCGATGTCGTCACCCTGGAATTTGAGAATATCCCGACCGATACGCTCGATTTCCTGGCCACTCTCGTTCCCGTCCGGCCCAACAGCCGGGTGCTTGAAATCACGCAGGACCGTCTGTTCGAGAAGAGCTTCATTGGCAACCTTGGCATCGGCACCGCGCCCTTCGCCAATGTCGAAAGCATCGAGGAACTGGTCCAGGCCGTTTCGCAGATCGGCAGCCCGTCGATCCTTAAAACCCGGCGGTTGGGTTATGATGGCAAGGGGCAACGGAAAATCGATGCGAAGAACGGCATCGACGAAGTCTGGGAGGAAATGAAAGGCGCGCCCTGCATTCTGGAAGGCTTCGTCAATTTCCGGATGGAAATCTCGGTCATCGTTGCACGCGGTGTAAACGGGGAGACAGAATGCTATTGTCCGGTCGAGAACCGGCATAAGAACCATATTCTCGACATCACCCTCGCGCCCGCCGATATCCCGAAGCGGCTCGCCGACAAGGCGCAGGACATTGCGCGGGAGATTGCCGTGAAGATCGATTTGATCGGTCTGATCGCGGTCGAGATGTTCGTCACCAGCGACGATCGGGTTCTCGTCAACGAACTGGCGCCCCGCCCGCACAACTCCGGCCACTGGACAATCGAAGGCTGCGCGGCGAGCCAGTTCCGCCAGATCATCCGCGCGGTGACGGGCTTGCCGCTCGCCTCACCGCAGCGCGCCGCCAATGCAGTCATGACCAACCTCATCGGCGATGATATCGAGGGCTGGGAAAAGATCGTCGCGGACCCTGAAAACAACCTCCATCTTTATGGCAAGAAGGAAAGCCGCGCCGGCCGCAAGATGGGCCATGTGACGAAGCTGTTCCCGCTCACCAAAAAACCGGAAGTCTGAAATCAGGCCCAGCCGCCCGCGAAATAGAGCACCTGGCCGGTGATATAGTCCGACTTGCCGGACGCGAGGAAGAGGAGATAATCGCCCGCTTCCTCCTGCCTGCCCAAGCGCCGAAGCGGGATCTGCTTCGTGATCTTGGCGAAGGCCGCCTCGTTTTCGATCAGCTCCTTCGGGAAATAGGTCGGGCTTTCCACGAAATTGGGCGCGAGCGCGTTTACCTGGATATTGAAGGGGCCCAGCTCCTTCGCGAGGGTATGGGCGAGCGCGTTGGTCCCGCCCCGCGCCGCGACATACATCGAATAATTGGGAATGCCATGCTTCGGCGCGGCGGAGGAAATGAAGATGATCTTGCCTTTCTTCGCCGCCTTCATCGACGGCGTCACGGCCTTGGCATAGCGAAAGCCCCGGACCATCAGCCCCTCAATCGTGTTCCGAAAATCATCAATGCTCGCCTCTTCCAGCTTTGCTTTCAGCGCCGGGAAGGCATCGTTATTGATCATCACGTCGATCCGACCTTCGGTTTTCAGGACCTTTTCGACAACCTCTTCAGGCTCCCCGAAAACCGCCTTCGTACCCGGAAATTCCTTTTCATAGTCCGCCGCAACGGTCGCATCGGCAAAGGCCGCATCCTCCGCATAGAGGGTGGCGCCCTCGCCCGTGAATTTGCGGCTCGCGGGTTTTCCGAAGAAATGCAGGGCGTCGGTGATCAGGACAACTTTATTCTTCATCATTTTTATATCCCGTTTTTTCTGATTGATCGGGGAGGATAACTCCTGCCTGCGGACAGGCAAGCCCGGCGCCGGCGCTATTGTGGCAGGCCCGCCCGGATGAGATCACAGCGGAGCCGTTCGCGCACGGCAGGGTCGCGCCATGTTTCCTTTTTGATAAACTCCGCCGCGGTAAGTTCCGGATTGACGGCGACAGCCTTCTTCATGGTGACTTCAGCCGCCTCCTGCAGGCCAAGCGCGATTTCCGCCGCGCATTGATAAAGCCGGCTGCGGGAGGTCTGGGCAGGCAGTTCGTTCATCGCCTGCAGCACCTTCTCGAAGCGACCCGCGCTGAAATGGGCAATGCCGCGCTCCTCGATGCACCAGACCGGCAGCAGCGGATCGAGATCTTCCGCTTTCGCCAGCAACTCCAGCGCCCGCGAAGGCTCACCGATGAAGCTGTAATAGGCGGCACAGCGCGCGAGGATATAGGCGTCAGACGGGCTCAGGAACATAGCCCGCTCATGATGGTATTTCGCCGCCTCGAAATTCCCCTCCAGCATCATGACGGCCCCCATGATGCGCTGTGCCTCGGGGTTGTTCGGATCGAGTTCCAGAGCCCGCTCTATGTAGCGCCGCTCCTTGCTCACATCGAACTCCGGCAGCCAGGAGGCCGCGCAGATGCGCCACGCATAAGCGGGGCCATAAGTTGGATCTTCGTCGATCGCCTTATCGAACCAGCCAACAGCGGCGCGCGTATTGTCATAGGTAATGCCCCCCACCCGGTGCAGATCAAGGCCACGCAGCATGAAATCATAACCGTTCATATTTTCCGGGCGTTTCTTGCGCGCTTCCTCGATGGCGTCCGCCTCGACCCGGCCAAGCAGCGTTGCGGCAATCCGCATTGTCATCTCGTCGAGCAGATCGAACAGGTCGCTAAATTCCCGCGTCATCCGGTCTGCCCAGACATTATGCCCCGTCTCCCCGTTGGTCAGTTCCAGTGACAGCCGGACCCGATCGCCAATGCGCCGGACCTGCCCTTCCAGCACATAGCGCACACCAAGCGCGGCCGTAATCTTGGACGGATCCGCATTCTTGCCGGAAAAGCTGAAACTCGCGCTTCGGGAGGCAAGATGCAGCTTGCGGAACCGCGCCAGTTCAAGAATAAGCTCCTCGGTCAGCCCCTCGGCGAAATATCGTTGATCCTCATCCTCACCCGGCGAAACGAAGGGCAGAACAGCGAGCGAATTGGGATGCACCGGATGGGAGGCGGTCTGCGGCTGGCTCGGTGCAGAGAGGAAGAGGTGGCTGCCCATATGGCCGCGCAGCCGATAGATGCGCATGGGTTCGGAAATATTCTTGAACCGCTGCTCGCCCAGATCATCGAAAGCAAATGGCGAATTACGACGGATCTGTTCGAACAGCGCCTGCGAAAGATGGATGCCGCCAGGATCCGCACCCTGCTGGATGCGCGCGGCGATATTGACACCGTCACCGATCAGATCATCACCCGACACCAGTACATCGGCGAGATGCAATCCGAAGCGGAGCAGGATGGTTTTTGCAAATTCCTCCCCCTCTCCGGCCAGTCCCTCGCGGATATCGACGGCGGCACGCACCGCCTCGATCGGACTGGTGAATTCGGCGAGCGCGGCATCACCCGCGCGGTTGAAAATACGTCCGCCGCGCGCCTTGACCTTTTCCGCCATGATCCGCTGGCAGATATCAAGCCG
>SBHH01000361.1 GCA_006226265.1 Alphaproteobacteria bacterium
AAGCCGGTGTCGCCGCTCGCCTGGCTGCCGATCGTGACGATGATTATTTCGGCCGTCTATGTGAACCCGACGGACCTGATGCCGAAGTCCCTGGTGATTTCCGCCGTTACCGTCACGCTCTGTTCGCTCTGGCCGACCCTGATCAATACGGCGCTCGGCGTCGCCTCTGTCGACAAGGACCTGATGAATGTCGGCCGGGTGCTGCAGCTGCCAACGGCAAAAATGGTGACCAAGCTTGTGCTCCCCTCTGCGCTGCCGCTGATCTTCACGGGTTTGCGCCTGTCCCTCGGTGTTGGCTGGATGGTCCTGATCGCCGCCGAAATGCTGGCGCAAAATCCCGGCCTTGGAAAGTTCGTCTGGGATGAGTTCCAGAACGGATCGTCACAGTCGCTTGCAAAAATCATGGTTGCCGTCATCACAATCGGACTGATCGGGTTTGCGCTCGACCGGATCATGTATGCCCTGCAGCGGGCCTTCACCTTTTCAGCGAACCGGTAAGGAGAGCGGCATGCCAATTATCCAAATTTCCGGAATGTCGAAATCCTTTACCGAGGGATCGGTCAAAACGCCAGTACTTGAAAATATCAACCTCAAAGTCGAAAAGGGAGAATTCATCGCGATTGTCGGTTTTTCAGGGTCCGGCAAGACCACGCTCATTTCCGCACTTGCAGGTCTGATCAAGCCCGATAAAGGCGGCGTCATTTTCAAGGGCAAGGAAACGACCGGCCCGGATCCGGAACGGGGTGTCGTGTTTCAGTCCTATTCCCTGATGCCGTGGCTTTCCGTCCGGGAAAATGTCCTGCTGGCCGTGGATGCCGTGTTCAAAAAGAAGAGCCGGACGGAGCGGGCAACGATTGCGGATAAATATATCGAGATGGTCGGCCTGTCGCACGCCAGCGCCCGCAAGCCCGCGGAGCTTTCCGGTGGCATGCGGCAGCGCGTTGCGGTGGCGCGGGCCCTTGCGATGCAGCCGGAGGTCCTGTTGCTGGACGAGCCGCTTTCGGCACTGGACGCTCTGACCCGGGCCAAGCTGCAGGATGAATTCGCCGAGATTTCCGAACAGGAAAAGAAAACCATTATCCTGATTACCAATGATGTCGACGAGGCCATCCTGCTCGCCGACCGGGTCATTCCCCTGAAACCCGGCCCGAACGCGACCCTCGGCAAGGAATTTGCCGTCAATCTGGAGCGGCCGCGCGACCGGGCGGACATGAACAGCGATCCGGAGTTTATCCGGCTTCGTGGCGAGATCACCGACTATCTGCTGAAGCTGGGATCGGAGCGGACGGGATCGGCGGAAGAAAACGAGCGGCGGCTGCCGAATGTGGTTCCGATCAGCCAAAGCGAAACCCTGCCTGCAGCCTATGTTGAAGCCGGCGGCTCCCCAAGGACCGAGCGGTATCTTGAATTCAGTGAAACGACCAAGATTTACCCGACGGCGACCGGCCCGCTCACCGTTGTCGACGGTTTCGATCTGAAGATCAACAAGGGCGAATTCATCACCCTGATCGGTCACTCGGGATGCGGAAAGTCGACCGTCCTCTCCATGGTCGCGGGCCTTAACAAGATCACGGGCGGCGCCATCATTCTTGATGGAACCCACGTCACCAAGGCAGGTCCCGATCGGGCGGTCGTCTTTCAGGCCCCGTCCTTGCTGCCCTGGATGACGGCCTATGACAACGTCGCCCTCGGGGTGGACCGCGTTTATCCAGAGGCCGGGAAGAAGGAACGGCGGGAGATCATAGAATATTACCTTTCCAAGGTCGGCCTCGCCGATTCCATGCACAAGGCGGCAGCGGGGCTTTCCAGCGGCATGAAGCAGCGGGTCGGGATTGCCCGCGCTTTCGCCCTTTCGCCCAAGCTTCTGTTGCTGGACGAGCCGTTCGGCATGCTCGACAGCCTGACCCGGTGGGAGCTTCAGGACGTGCTGATGGAAGTCTGGAAACGGACGGAGGTCACCACGCTGTGTGTGACCCATGATGTCGATGAAGCCATCCTGCTCGCCGATCGCGTCGTCATGATGTCGAACGGCCCGAATGCCTGTATCGGCAATATCATGGCAGTTGACCTGCCGCGCCCGAGATCGCGGAAAGAGCTGCTGGAGCATCCCGATTACTACGCCTACCGAGAGGAACTTCTCGGCTTTCTCGAAGCCTATGAAGGCGGCGCCAATCCGAGTGAGGAACAGCTTGAATCCATTCGGCAGAAGCGTGCCGGGCGCATTGCGCGCCAGCGGGCCACCGCCGAAGTTCCCCTATGTTCAACTGCAAACTGATGGAGCGGGAAATGACACAGAAACTCGTGATCATTGGAAACGGCATGGCGCCGGGCCGAATGCTGGAGCATTTGTTCGAAATGGCCCCGGACGCCTACGATGTGACCATTTTCAATGCGGAGCCAAGGGTGAATTACAACCGGCTGATGCTCTCGCCGGTCCTGTCCGGGGAAAAGAGCTATACCGATATCATTACCCATGATGATGACTGGTACTCGGCAAATGGCGTGACATTGCACAAGGGCGCGCGGGTGACCGAAATCGACCGGGAGGCAAAGAAAGTGACGGCCGCAAATGGTGTCGCGGCGGATTACGACAAGCTGGTCGTCGCAACCGGCTCCCTGCCGATCATGATCCCGCTTCCCGGCCATACCCTTGAAGGAGTCCTTGTCTACCGGGACCTTGACGATGTCGACAAGATGCTTGCTGCGGCGCAATCCGGCGGGCGGGCGGTTGTCATAGGCGGCGGATTGCTGGGCCTTGAAGCGGCAGCCGGTCTTCGGGCCCAGGGAATGGAGGTCACGGTCCTTCATCTGATGCCGACCCTGATGGAACGTCAGCTCGATCCGACCGCAGGGCATCTCCTTGAGGATGCTATCGCCGATCGCGGGATCGACGTCATTACCGAAGCGAATACGGAAGAGATACTGGAAAAGGACGGCAGGGTCGCGGGCGTGCGGCTCGATGACGGCCGCACTATCAAGGCCTCGATTGTTGTAATGGCGGTCGGGATCCGCCCCTCTACTGCGCTTGCCGGGAAAAGCGGTCTGGAATGCAACAGGGGCGTTCTGGTCGGCGATGACATGCGTACTTCGGATGCCGATATTTTCGCGCTTGGCGAATGTGTGGAGCATCGAGGACAATGCTATGGTCTCGTCGCGCCGCTTTATGAAATGGCAAAGGTCGCAGCCGAGAACCTGCTGGGCGGAAATGCCGAGTATAACGGCTCCGTCACGGCGACGAAATTGAAGGTCACGGGGATCGACCTTTATTCCGCCGGGGACTTCGCCGATGACGAGGACCGGGAGGAAATTGTCCTCCGGGACGGCATGGCGGGGATTTATAAGCGTCTCATCCTGAAAAATGACCGGATTATCG
>SBHH01000162.1 GCA_006226265.1 Alphaproteobacteria bacterium
GGCAACCCCGCCTCGATTTGCAATTAAGATCCTGTCAAACATCTGAAATTTCTCGTCCTTTTCAATACTGCTGGACGCCTCTTTGAAGATCGAGCCTGGTCAATATGTTTTACCAGGGGTCAATATAGTGATGGGAAACCGACCCCCAGGGCCGTGGTGTATGTCCTTTCAGCATCGCTGAAATCAGCCTGCGGGTGTCAGCGGGATCGATCACGTCGTCAATTTCGAAATGCACTGCGACGTTTAATCCCTTTCCTTTCTGATAGGCTGCGGCGACCATTTTCTGAAACAGGGCCTCCCGTTCAACCGGATCGTCTATTGCTTCGAGCTCACGCTTGAAACCCAGACGTACGCCGCCCTCAAGTCCCATGCCGCCGAACTCTCCCATCGGCCAGGACACCGTATAGTTTGGTGAATGGAGATCCCCGCCCGCCATTGCCATAGCGCCGAGGCCATAGGCCCTGCGCAGGACCACCGTCATTAAGGGAGCCTCAAGAGCGGCCGCCTTTATAAAAAACCGCGAAAACTGCCGGACTGCGGCAGTCTTTTCCGATTCCGGACCCACCATAAATCCGGGAGTGTCGCACAGGGACACAACCGGCAGATCGTAAGTATTGCACAACTCGATAAATCGCGAGGCTTTGCTTGAACCGTCACTGTCGATGGCGCCTGACAAATGCTGACTGTCATTGGCAATAAGGCCAAACGGCCGGCCCTCAATCCTTGCGAGAGCTGTGACTATTCCCGCTCCGTATGCCGTCCGCAATTCGAGAACAGAATCTGAATCGCAAAGCGTTTCGATAATACGGCGCACGTCAAAGGCGCGCTTTCGATTTTCCGGAACCAGATGGCGCAGTGCACGCTGATCGGCACAGTCCCAGGTATCGAGCGGGCCCTGAAAATAGGCCAGATACTTGCGGGCAATGGCGGCCCCCTCTTCCTCGTCCTCGACAAGCAGGTCAATAACACCATTGGCGGTTTGAACCTCAACCGGCCCGATTTCTTCGGAGCGGTACACTCCAAGGCCGCCCCCTTCGATCATCGCCGGTCCCCCCATGCCGATATTGGCCCCGCGGGTCGCAATGATTACGTCACAGCATCCAAGGATGGCCGCATTGCCTGCAAAACACCTTCCCGAGGCAATCCCGATTACGGGCGCCCTGCCGCTTCTTCGCGCCAATGCGGAAAAGGTCGTGGTAATCAGGCCGGATACCATAACGCTGTCCACATCTCCGGGACGGCCGCCGCCGCCTTCCGCGAACAATATTAGCGGCAGGTTTTGGCGGTGGGCAATTTCGAAGACCCTGTCCATTTTTCTATGATTTCTGCGGCCCTGAGTGCCTGCAAAAACCGTATAGTCATATGCCAGAACGGCGCAATGGCTGTTTGAACCGGGAAACCGGCCGGAGTTGATGCGGGCGGTTCCTGCGATAAGCCCATCCGCTGGACTTAGCCGGATCAGTTCTTCTTCACTACGGCGGCTCCGTTGCTCGGCAAGGGCCAGTCCGCCATATTCCTTGAATGTATCGGGATCGCAAACAGCCGCGACATTTTCACGGGCAGTACGCTGACCTGTCTTGCGCCGCTTTGCCACTGCATCGGGCCTATGTTCATCAAGCAGCATGTTTTTGCGCTCCATCACTTCAGATAATGAAGGTGGAATTGCATCTATGGATTGTTCCTCGTCCGTTCCCCCGCCTTGCTCAGGCGCGGCTTCAGGATCAATGAAAGCGATGGCCGTTCCCGGGTTGAGTTGCGCCCCCGGGGCCAGGAGTAATTTCGTTACAACGCCTCCTTCAGGCGCTGTAACGACATGCTCCATTTTCATGGCTTCGATTATCGCAAGAGTTTGTCCTTTGTGGATTACGTCGCCTTCAGATACCACAATGTCCACGAGATTGCCGAACATCGGTGCCGGGATTGTCAGATTACCCGGTGGGGCCGCTACTGTGCTGATGGCAACGGCATCCGTGGCGTCCGCTTTTGCTGTGTCTGACAATTCGGCTGCCTGCAACTCAATTGCTCGGGCGACAAGCGCTTCGCCATGTTCTTCAATGAAACGGGTGTAAATTCGATTATCCGCAAGCGCCGGATGTTCAAGCAGGGCCCTTTGGAAATACAGGTTGGTATCAATACCCTCAACATGACACTCTTCAAGTGCACGCAGAGCTTTTAAAATCAAAACTTTATAGCTGTTGCCAGCAATATTCCCGACGGAAACGATTATCTTGGAGAGCAGCGTGTCGTATGTGGGGGTGGCCCGGTATCCGGAATAGCCAAAACCGTCAATTCTGACCCCGGGACCGGAAGGCATATCGTAACGGGACAGGATGCCGCTTGCGGGAAGGATGTCGCCCGAAGGCTCTATTCGCTCCATGTTCAGGCGCAGTTGCACAGCACATTTTCCGGGTTCTGCAAATTGCTCCTGCGACAGTCCGATATCGGCAAGGCTTTCTCCTGCGGCAATCCTGAGCTGGGCCTGCACCAGATCTACGCCGCTTATCTCTTCGGTTACCGTATGCTCGACCTGTATGCGCGGATTGACTTCCAGAAACCAGTAGCGACCTGTCTTTTCTGAATCGAGCAGAAACTCGAAAGTGGCAGCACCACGATAGTTAACCTCAGCCGCCATCTTCAGTGCATCATGGCGCAAGGCATCGCGGACTTCGGGCGGCAGTCCCGGCGCCGGCGCAAACTCGATCACCTTCTGATGCCGCCGTTGCAGCGTGCAGTCACGTTCACCAAGGTGAATTAACCCACCCCGACCGTCGCCCAGGATCTGCACCTCAATATGACGGGCACGCGGCAGATATTGTTCTACAAACAATTCGCCGCTGCCAAAGGCTTTTTTCGCTTCCGAAGTACAGGAAGCAAAGGCGGTATTCAGTTCGCTCTTCTCGTGGACGACACGGGCACCGCGTCCACCGCCGCCGAGCAAAGCCTTGAGTATGATATTGCTGCCGTCTTCAATGCCATCCAGAAACTCATGCGCTTCCTCGATCGAGGTGGGCTTGTTTGTGCCGGGAAGCAACGGCACATCGAGTTCCACCGCAAGGGCCCTGGCTGCAGCCTTGTCGCCGAGCTTCAGCAGCATTTGCGGCGTCGGTCCGACAAAGACGAGCCCGGCTTCTTCACATGCCTGCGCAAATGTTGCACTCTCCGACAGAAAGCCATAACCGGGATGCACGGCCTCGCAACCCGCCTGCTTTGCTGTGGCAATAACAGAGTCAATATCCAGGTAGGCCGGCACGCCACGGCCAGGCAATGCGATGGAACGGTCAGCGACTTTTACATGCAGGGAATCGGCATCGTCGGAAGCGTAGATCGCAACGCTTTCAATTTCCA
>SBHH01000267.1 GCA_006226265.1 Alphaproteobacteria bacterium
TCCTGATGGGCTTTCTGTCTCCGGCGGCGGAGGGGGCGAAAGTAAACCGGCGCTCCGCCTGGAACATCCTAATTGCCACAATTCCCATCGTGCTCGTTGGCGGGGCCCTCTTTCATATTATCGAGACCGATCTTCGCTCCATCCTTCTGGTGGCGGCGACAACCATCATTTTCGGCCTCTTTCTAGGCTGGACCGACAAGCATTATCCGATCCGTAAAAGCCTTGACGAGATGACGGCAAAAGATGCGCTCATCATCGGCTTTTTTCAGATATTGGCGCTATTGCCGGGAACGAGCCGGTCCGGCATCACAATGTCGGCGGCACGGATCGTCGGTCTCGACCGGACAGAGGCGGCGCATTTTTCCATGCTGCTTTCCATCCCGACCATTCTGGGGGCGGGCACGCTTGCCGCGAGTAATCTCGTTTCCGCCGGAAATGTCGAAGTCGGACGGGAAGCGGTGACCGGCGCGATTGCCTCGGGTCTTTTTGCTCTCTGTGTGATCAGTTTACTCATGCGTTGGATCGGTCGCATCGGCTTCACGCCCTTTGTCATCTACCGGATGATCCTTGGGGCAGGGCTGATCGTTCTTTATTTTGCAGCGTAAGTACTGCCCTAATCCCGCCACAGCTTGATTCTATAAAGATAATCCCCATTTAAGGGGGCAGGCAATTGAGGTGGGTCGATTGAAGGAAATACCGCGAAAGTTGAATGCAGCTATGCGGTGTCTCGCGGCGCTGGCCGTTCTTATTGTCTTTTCTCTTGTCTTTGTGAAGCCTGCAATTGCAGACACGACCGTGCTTCATCACTCCGTTTACCTCGGTGGGCTTTATCTTGGCGGGATCGAAACCCGGATCGAGGAAGGGGAGCGTCATTATCAGATTGAGACAAGCGCAAAGACCAGCAAGAATTTTGACTGGCTGCTCCGCTGGACGATTGACGGCAACTCAAAAGGGCTCGTCTCGGCTGACAAGCTTTACCCTCTCGAACATCGTTATGAAAGCATCTGGAACCGGGATTTGCGTACCGTAAAGGTCGATTACAGGAAATCCGGCAAGGTTGAGGTGGAAACAACGGGCAAGCCCTGGAACCCGTCTGCGCACCGCACGCCGGTAGATCCGGCAAGCCTCACCGGCAGTGTCGATCCCATGACGGCGATCCTGACGCTGACCGAACTTCTGGATCGGGGGGAAAACTGTACAACCGAAATTCCCGTTTTCGACGGCCACCGCCGTTATGATGTGAAGGTGGAACAACAGGCTGCCCGTTATTTCCGGCCCTCCCGTCTGTCGATCTTTTCCGGGAACGCCATTGGATGTCGGATTGAAGTGGAAAAACGGGGTGGTTTTATCGCGGGTGGCAAGATACGCGATCTGTCGACACAGGAGCCGGTCATTTGGGCGGCCGCACCGGCAGACGGCGCCCGTATCGTGCCCGTCCGGATGCAGATGCAAACCGAATTCGGGGAACTGATGCTGCATCTTGATGGATATCAGGAAGGATCTATCCGGCTGGTCAAACAGACGGTCAAGTAATAACAGGAGAAGAGCGGATGCTCTCATTCCGTGAGGCTTTCGAAAAGCGGCCCTTGATGCGAGCGGGCAACGAGCGACTATCTGCGAATTTCAGTCTGACGGAGCTGACGAAAAGTGATCTTGCCGTCCGCCACGGGATTGACAACAGCCCAGACATTTCGGTTATCGCCAATCTCCGGCAAGTGGCGGAACATATTCTGGAACCGATCCGCGATCACTTTTCCATTCCCTTTTCGCCGAACAGCGGTTATCGCTGTCTTGAGCTCAACCGGCTTCTGAAATCGCCGGATACATCGCAACATGTCACGGGGCAGGCGGTGGACATCGAGGTTCCCTGTGTCTCCAACATCGATCTTGCAAGCTGGATCGTGGACCATCTTCCTTTCGATCAGCTTATTCTCGAATTTCATACGCCAGGCGAGCCGGATAGCGGCTGGGTGCATTGTTCCTTTGTTGCTGAAGGACAAAGGGGAGACGTGCTAACCTTCACCCGGGCAGGATATATGAAAGGCCTGATCGCCTAGGTAATTCTCAAAACCGTGTGAAGGGCCTATAGTAGGAATGACAGAAGTTGGCGGGACGAGGCCGGGCGGATGACGGAAGCAGTAGTTGAGAAGCGGCGGCGGGGGCCATTCCGGCGTCGCGAAGACGTGACCGAAGAAAATACCAACAAATTTCTTTATGAGGCGCTTGAAACGAACAAGCGCGAAGGGTTGATCCTGTCGGTCAAGACGCGGGTCGTCTCGCTGATCGTGATCGGCGCCTTTCTTGTCTATCTCATGCCCTATGTTCAGGTCTTCTATTACGAAGCCTTGATTTTTGGCTTCGTCCTGATTGGCCTTGCCCAGCTCAGCATCGGTCGGGTTGGAAGATCGCGCGCGGAATTGTTGTTGATCATACTTGATCTTGCGCTGATGACGATCGTGCTGGTGGTGCCAAATCCGCTTGATCCGCATCCCTGGTCGATCGGCATGCAGTATAAATACGGAAATTTCCCGTATTTCTTCGTCCTTTTGGCCGGGGCGGCGATGGCCTATTCCTGGCGCACCCTGTTTGCGGTTGCGCTCTATACAAGCGTGCTCTGGATGGGAGCCTATTACTGGGCGATCCATCAGGATCCGGCGCTGCCGGAGCTTTCCGCCCGGATCACGGAAATTATCAAGGATTATCCCGAAACTTTCCGCCTGCTCGATCCGAACCATATCAACTTCGAGGCCCGGCTTCAGGAAATCCTGATTTTCTGCATTGTCGCGGGCATCCTTGCGCTGAATAGCTGGCGCGCCAACCGACTGCTTGTCCGGCAGGCGGATGCGATGCGGGGCCGCGCCAATCTCGCGCGGCACTTCCCGCCCAATATTGTCGATACTTTGGCCCAGAGCGATCAGCCTTTGGGCGCGGTTCGGGCGCAACCTGTCGCCGTTCTTTTTGCCGATATCGTCGGCTTCACCCGGATGGCGGAAGGGGAGACGCCGGAACGGATCGTCGAGGTTTTACGCGAATTCCACGCCCGGATGGAGGCAGCGGTTTTTGAAAACAAGGGAACGCTCGATAAGTTTCTGGGGGATGGCTTGATGGCAACATTTGGCACGCCTGAAACCTCCCCCGACGATGCGCTGAACGCCCTTCGCTGCGCGCAGGCCATGCATAACCATATGCGTGACTGGAACTATTTCCGCCAGAAGGACGGGCAGGCGCCGATCCGTCTTTCCGTCGGCGTGCATTACGGCACGGTCGTTTTGGGCGATATCGGATCGGAACGGCGACTGGAATATGCCGTGCTGGGTGATGTCGTGAATGTCGCGA
>SBHH01000188.1 GCA_006226265.1 Alphaproteobacteria bacterium
GTCATGCTCTATTCCATCGGCAAGGATTCGGCGGTGCTGTTGCATCTTGCGCGGAAAGCCTTTTATCCCTCGCCCGTACCTTTTCCGCTTCTTCATGTGGATACGACCTGGAAATTCCGCGAGATGATTGCCTTTCGCGATACCATCACCAAGGAATATGGCGTCGAGCTTCTGGTCCATACCAACGAAGACGGGGTGAAGCGCGGCATCAATCCCTTCACCCACGGCTCCGCCCTTCATACCGATGTGATGAAAACGGAAGCGTTGAAACAGGCCCTCGATAAATACAAATTCGATGCGGCTTTCGGCGGCGCCCGGCGGGACGAGGAAGCCTCCCGCGCCAAGGAACGGGTTTTCTCCTTCCGATCCGAAAACCATCGCTGGGATCCGAAGAACCAGCGACCGGAACTCTGGAACCTCTACAACGGGCGGGTCCGCAAAGGAGAAAGCATACGTGCCTTCCCCCTCTCCAACTGGACGGAACTGGATATCTGGCAGTATATCTATATGGAGGATATTCCCATCGTGCCGCTCTATTATGCGGCGGTCCGCCCGGTGGTGGAACGGGACGGCATGCTGATTATGGTCGACGATGACCGGATGCCGCTCGAACCCGGCGAGACGCCCGAAATGAAATCCGTCCGCTTCCGCACGCTCGGCTGCTATCCGCTGACCGGTGCGTTTGAATCGACCGCCTCAACCCTCTCCGACATCATTCAGGAAATGCTGATTGCCCGCACCTCGGAACGACAGGGTCGGCTCATCGACAAGGATCAGGCCGGCTCCATGGAGAAGAAAAAGCAGGAAGGATATTTCTGATGAACCAGCTTTCCGGCACACAGGCGGAGATCGATGCCTATCTGAAAGCGCAGGAAGAAAAAGACCTGCTTCGCTTCATCACCTGCGGCAGCGTCGATGACGGCAAGAGCACCTTCATTGGCCGTCTTCTCTGGGATTCCAAGCTTCTGTTCGAAGATCAGCTCGCGACGCTTACCGCCGAAAGCAAGCGTATCGGCACGCAGAACGGCGAGATTGATTACGCCCTGCTCCTCGACGGGTTGCAGGCGGAACGCGAACAGGGCATCACCATCGACGTCGCCTATCGCTTCTTCGCGACCGACAAGCGGAAATTCATCGTCGCCGACACGCCGGGCCATGAGCAATATACCCGCAATATGGTGACCGGCGCCTCGACTGCCGATCTTGCCGTCATCCTGATCGACGCGCGAAAGGGCGTCCTTATCCAGACACAGCGGCACAGCTACCTCACCTCCCTGCTCGGCATTCGGAAAATCGTCCTCGCGGTCAACAAGATGGACCTGGTCGATTATGGCGAGGCGGTGTTCGAGAAAATCCGAAAGGATTATGTGAAGTTCGCGGAACAGCTCGGCTTCACGGATATCACGGCGATCCCCGTCTCGGCGCTTAAAGGCGACAACATGATCGGCGAGAGCGCGAACATGCCCTGGTATAAGGGCCCGAGTGTGCTCAGCCATCTTGAAACGGTAAATGTCCGCGAAGAGGAGGCCGAGCGTCCCTTCCGCCTGCCCGTGCAATGGGTCAACCGCCCCAATCTCGACTTCCGCGGCTTTTCCGGCACCATTGCCGGCGGCACGGTGCGCGTCGGCGATGGCGTGGTGGAACCCGCCTCTGGCCAGACGAGCAAGGTCGCGCGCATTGTCACTTTCGATGGCGACCGTCAGGAAGCTGTTACCGGTCAGGCTGTCACCCTCACTTTAGAGGACGAAATCGACATCAGCCGGGGTAATATCCTTAGCGGGCTGCAAAACAGGCCCGCCAACGCCGACCAGTTCGAAGCCAAGCTCGTCTGGATGCATTCCGATCCGCTGTTACCAGGCCGAAATTATCTGATCAAGCTTGCGACCGGCACGACGGCAGCTAAAATCTCCAGCCTCAAATACAAGGTCAACGTCAATACACTGGAACATACGGCGACAAAGACGTTGGAGCTCAACGAGATCGGCATCTGCAACCTCGCGCTCGACAAGGCGCTTACCTTCGATCCCTATACAGAAAACCATACGACCGGTTCCTTCATCCTGGTCGACCGCTTTTCGAATGCGACTGTTGCCGCAGGCACCATTGATTTCGCGCTTCGCCGCGCCGATAACATCCATTGGCAGTCGGTCGATATCCATAAGGAAGCGCGGGCAGAGCAGAAGGGTCAGAAAGCTTCCGTCCTCTGGTTCACGGGGCTCTCCGGGTCTGGCAAATCGACGATTGCCAATCTCGTGGAAAAGAAACTCCATTCCATGGGCAAGCATACCTATCTTCTTGATGGCGATAACGTCCGCCATGGCCTTAACAAGGACTTGGGCTTTACCGATGCGGACCGGGTCGAGAATATCCGCCGGGTCGGCGAAACAGCCAGGCTGATGGTCGATGCCGGGCTGATCACGCTCGTCTCCTTCATCTCGCCCTTCCGGAGCGAGCGGCAGATGGCGCGCAGCCTTCTGGAAGAAGGCGAATTTCTTGAAGTCTTCGTCGATACCCCGCTTGAGATTTGCGAGCAGCGCGACATCAAGGGGCTTTATAAAAAGGCGCGCGCGGGCGAGATCAAAAACTTCACCGGCATCTCCTCCGACTATGAACAGCCGGAGAATGCGGAAATTATTATCGATGGCGCAAAAACCGCCCCGGAAGAGGCAGCGGATCAGATCATCCGCACCCTTCAGGACCGAGGAATGATTTAAGCGAGATCGTCCCGGATCAGGGTCAGCAGATATTCTCCATAACCGCTCTTGCGTAAAGGTTCTGCAAGGGCGGTAAGCTCCGCCGCCGTGATGAAGCCTTTCTGGTAGGCAATTTCTTCGGGGCAGGCGATTTTAAGGCCCTGCCGCTTCTCGATCGTCTGCACGAAGTGAGAAGCATCCAGTAAATTGTCATGAGTCCCGGTATCGAGCCAGGCACTGCCACGGCCAAGAAACTCCATACTGAGCTGGCCCTGATCAAGATAGAGGCGATTGAGGTCGGTAATTTCCAGCTCTCCGCGTGCACTCGGTTCCAGATGTTTCGCGAAATCGATCACCTGGTTATCGTAAAAATAAAGTCCGGTAATGGCGAAGCTGGACTTGGGTTTCGCGGGCTTTTCCTCAACCCCGATCACCTTGCCGGCCTTATCGAACTCAGCCACGCCATAAGCGCTTGGATCAGAAACATGATAACCGAAAATGGTCGCTCCTTCCGTCCGCTCCCGCGCACTTTTCAAAAGCGGACTGAAACGGCTGGCGTAGAAGATGTTATCGCCCAGAATCAGTGCCGAATGATTGTCACCGATATGATCCGCACCGATGATGAAAGCCTGCGCCAGTCCGTCCGGTGACGGCTGCACCGCATAGCTGAGATTAAGCCCCCATTGCGATCCATCCTTCAGAACCCGGCGAAAGACATCCTGTTCCTCCGGTGTCGTGATGATCAGAATATCACGGATATCGGCAAGCATCAGGGTCGCCAGCGGATAATAGATCATCGGCTTGTCATAGATCGGCATCAGCTGCTTGCTGACCCCCAGGGTGAGAGGATGAAGCCGGCTTCCTGTCCCGCCTGCCAGAATTATTCCCTTGTGCGTCATATTCCGATCCGTTTTTCTGAACTCGTCATTCTTCCAAATATATAACAGATCAAACCATGGAGCGGTTTAAATTCTGTTACTTTTTCAAGGAATTATGAGAAAGATAAGAAATCCGGAATCAGGCCTTTGCAATAGTCGCATCTTTCCCCAGCGCGTCCGCCAATTCCTTCGCGGCATCAAAATGGGGATTTTCTGCAATCAGCTCCGTTATGATCCGCAGGGCTTCTTCCTCTGCCTCGAACAAACGGTAAACTTCCGCGAATTTAAGACGCATTTCTGCATTTTCCCGGGCCAGCGGTTCGTTTCTTTTCAGAATTTCATATGCTGCTTCCCGCTCATTCAGCATCAACAGGATTTTCAGGATGGCGAAAACCGGATCGCTCAGGCTGTCGCACCGGAAATGCATGTCATCGACGGCACGGAGCATCTTAAGCAGACTTTCACGCTCAGCCTGGCTTGCTTTCGGCAAATCGCGGAGCAGGCCCGGGGCGGCCAGATTAAACATTTTCGTATCCCAGCCGGAAAGTTGCAGCAGGCCAAGAATACGTGATAAGGGGAGCACGGCCAGTTGTTTCTCCAGCGATTTTTTCAGAAGGAAAAATTCTTCCGGACCAAACTCGTTGACATAAAGGTCGAACCGCTCGACGAGACGTCGCGGTCTGCGCCTGCCTGGCCTGTAAAGAAATCCAGCAATTTCAAGCGAAGACTTCGGTGAATCGGATAAAAAAGCCCTGCCTCGTCGAGCAGTCGCATATTCAGCCATCGCGTGAAAATTGACATGTACCGAATATGCCCCGTTTCGTGCCACTCGGCGCGGCGGCAAATCGCGTAAAGCAGCGATATGCGACGCGCCGAAATCGCCACAGAGGAAAAAACAGGGTCCCGTCGAGAGCGCGGCCATACGCTCCATCATCCTGAACCCGCCGGTCGGCAGGGAAAAATGGAGACTGCCACCAATCGCCCGGCAATGATTGAGGATACGGTTGTAGTCCCGTACCTCATAAGGCGATGGCGGACAATCTTCCTCCCTGTAATCAAAACCGGTCTTGCGCACCATTTCAGCAATCGTCCCGCTGTTATCGGGAATTTCCGCCCGGACGAGACGGGCTTTCAGTTTCCCGTCCTCCAAGGTGAAAATATCATGCGGTAGACTGTCGATCACGTAATTGCCGATCACCGCCATCGGCGTCTTCAGGGACCCGGGCGTTATTTTCCGGTCCGAGATCAGGAGCCGTACCGGCTTATCGTCCAGACAATCGAGCTTTGCAAAATCAAGCAGGCCCGCCTCGACATAGCGGATGAGCAGCGGATGCTGCCGCCAGAAGTCAATCGTCGCATCCGAGATATCCGTCATGACATAGACGATATCAACCCCGCCCGCGGGCAGCTTCGCCCGCTCATTCGCAAAATATTTGAGAAAGCGATAGGCGAAGCATCCGGAACCTGCGCCAAGCTCGAAAATATAACGGCGCCTCTGTTCCCCCTTCCCCGTCACCGAGAGCCGACTGTAATCATCGAAGAAACCGCCCATGATCCGGGCATAGCTGCGGGCGATAACGGGGGTCGTCGTGATATAGCTTGGTACCGCGCCGGACTCCCAGGCATGGATGCTGCTCTCCCTGTAATATTGCTTCTGCAAATCCCAGATGGGCGATTGGGAAAGGGGCATAAATCCGTCGTGAAAGGCTTTTGTCATATCCTGCGCCACCTAATATATCCATCATAATTCCGCTTTTCCCATAAACGCATCCGCAATGACCTTTGTGACGGAATGTCGGTATCGCGCATCACATGGCTTTACGGCATGGCGGCGGGAATGATATGGAAAGAGGCAAGAGAAAACCGATCCACTTCCGGCCCCGCGTGGCAAATTTCCAGGTTTCAGGAATATGACGACTTCGAAAGACAGCAGTTCCAAAGATGAATGGCAATTCTGGGTGGACCGGGGTGGCACTTTCACCGATCTTGTAGCGCGCCGCCCGGATGGCGGAATCGTCACTCATAAACTCCTGAGCGAGAACCCGGAGCAATATGAGGATGCCGCGCTTCAGGGCATTCGTGATCTCTTGGGCATTGCCAAGGATGCGGATATCCCTGCCGAAAAAATCGGCGCGGTCAAGATGGGGACGACGGTCGCGACCAACGCGCTTCTTGAACGAAAGGGCGAGCCTCTCGTCCTCGTCACCACCAAAGGCTTCCGCGACGGTCTTCGGATTGGATATCAGACCCGCCCGCGGCTTTTCGATCTCAATATCAAGCTCCCCGAAATGCTCTATCAGTCCGTGATCGAGGTGACGGAGCGGATTGGCGCGGACGGCAAGCTCATGCGTCCGCTCGACGAGGAACAGGCGCGGAAGGATTTACAGGCCGCCTATGATAGCGGCCTTCGGACCTGTGCCATTGTCTTCATGCATGGCTACCGCTTCCCCGATCATGAGGAACGGGTTGCGAAAATTGCGAAAGAAATCGGCTTCACGCAAATCTCCACCAGCTTCGGCACCAGCCCGCTGATGAAGCTGGTGAGCCGGGGCGATACGACTGTCGTCGATGCCTATCTCTCCCCCATTCTTAGGCGATATGTCGATCGCGTCGCATCGGAGCTTGGCGATACCCGCCTGATGTTCATGCAGTCGAACGGTGGCCTGACGGATGCCCATTTTTTCCAAGGGAAGGATGCCATCCTGTCCGGCCCCGCAGGCGGCGTGGTTGGCATGGTGCAGACGTCGGCCATGGCCGGGTTCGAGAAAATCATCGGCTTTGACATGGGCGGCACCTCTACGGACGTCTCCCATTACGGCGGAGAATATGAACGCACGTTTGAAACCGAGGTTGCGGGCGTTCGCATGCGCGCGCCCATGATGCTGATCAATACGGTCGCGGCGGGCGGTGGCTCCATCCTTCATTTCGATGGCGCGCGCTACAAGGTTGGCCCGGACAGCGCGGGCGCGAACCCCGGCCCCGCCTGTTATCGGAAGGGCGGCCCGCTCACTGTGACCGACTGCAACGTCATGCTCGGCAAGCTCGCGCCCGATTTCTTCCCGCATGTGTTTGGCCCCAATGCGGATCAACCGCTCGATGCGGATATCGTCCGCGAAAAATTCGAGGCGCTTGCCAAAGAAATCAGCAAGGCGACGGGCGATACCCGGACGGCCGAGGAAGTCGCGGGCGGCTTCCTCTTCATCGCGGTCGAGAATATGGCCAATGCCATCAAGAAAATCTCGGTCCAGCGGGGCTATGACGTTTCCGAATATGTCCTCACCTCCTTCGGCGGGGCGGGCGGACAACATGCCTGCCTTGTTGCGGACAGCCTCGGCATGAAGAAGATCATGCTGCATCCTTACGCGGGCGTTCTTTCCGCCTTCGGCATGGGACTTGCCGATCTTCGGGTGATGAAGGAAAAGGCGATCGAGACGGCACTGGAAACCGGGGCTCTTGCGTCTATCGGTGAGGCACTCGATGCACTTGCAGAAGAAGGCCTCGATGAAATGAAGAAGCAGGGCGTGGAAGACGCCCGCATCCATGTCGAGCGCAAGCTCCATATCAAATATCAGGGCTCCGATACCTCGATGGTGGTCGATGACGGCAAGCTGGAGGATGTCATAGCCGCATTCGAGGCCGCGCATCGGCAGCGCTTCGGCTTCACGACGCCCGGCAAGACCATGATCGTCGAAGCCGTCGCCGTGGAGGTGGTGGGCGCAGGCGACAAGGTCGATGATCCGGAACGTCCCGATGAGGGATTGTCCGCAAAGCCCGAACCGCTCGCCACCCGCGAGATCTTCGTTGAGAAGAAATGGCAGAGCTGCCCCTTCTTCGATCGCGACAAGCTGCCCGCCGGCGCGAAAGTCGATGGCCCCGCCGTCATCGTCGAGACGACCGGCACCACGGTGATCGAGCCCGGCTGGCAGGCGGAAATGACCCATCGTGGCCATCTCGTCCTCACCCGGGTGAAGGAACTGACCCGCGAAAAGGCCATCGGCACGGAAGTCGACCCCGTCATGCTGGAGATTTTCAACAATCTCTTCATGAATGTAGCCGAGCAGATGGGCACGGTTCTCGAAAAGACCGCCTATTCCGTGAATATCAAGGAACGGCTCGATTTCTCCTGCGCGGTCTTTGACCTCAATGGCGATCTCATCGCAAATGCGCCGCATATGCCGGTGCATCTGGGCTCCATGTCCGAAAGTATCAAGGCGGTCATCCGGAAACATAAATCCAGCATGAAGGCGGGCGATGTCTTCGTTCTCAACGCGCCCTATAACGGCGGCACGCATCTCCCCGATGTCACGGTCATCACGCCGGTTTTTGGTTTAGAGGGCAAGGACGTTCTTTTCTATGTCGCAAGCCGCGGCCATCATGCGGATATCGGCGGCCTGACGCCCGGCTCCATGCCGCCCGACAGCCGGAAAGTGGAGGAAGAAGGCGTCATTCTCGATAACATCCGCCTGATGGACGGCGGCACGCTGCTTGAGGACGAGATCGTCGAAATCCTGAAATCCGGTGCCTATCCCTCCCGCAACACGGACCAGAATATGGCCGACCTGAAAGCCCAGATTGCGGCCTGCGAAAAAGGCATACAGGAGCTTCGCCGCATGGTCGATCATTTCGGCCTCGATGTCGTCCATGCCTATATGGGCCATGTGCAGGACAATGCGGAAGAATCGGTCCGTCGCGTGCTCGACGTGCTGAAAGACGGCGCCTTCACCTATCCCATGGATGACGGCTATGAGATCAAGGTCAAAATCTCGATCAACAAGGAAAAGCGCTCCGCGACCATCGACTTCACCGGCACGAGCGGTGAGCATCCGACTAACTATAATGCGCCCCGCGCGGTAACAACGGCGGCCGTTCTCTATGTCTTCCGCTGCCTGGTGGATAGCGATATCCCGTTGAATGCGGGCTGCCTGAAACCGTTGGAGATCATTGTGCCCGAACGCTCCATGCTCGCGCCGGAATATCCGGCCGCCGTGGTTGCGGGCAATGTCGAAACCTCCCAATGCATCACAGATTGCCTGTTCGGCGCGCTCGGCGTAATGGCGGCGGCGCAAGGGACGATGAACAATTTCACCTTTGGCAACAACCAGTATCAATATTACGAGACGATCTGCGGCGGCGCGGGCGCAGGGCCCGATTTCGACGGGACGAGCGCGGTTCATACCCATATGACCAATGCCCGCCTGACCGATCCGGAAGTGCTGGAATGGCGCTTTCCCGTCACCCTTGAAAGCTTCGAAATCCGCAAAGGCTCCGGCGGCGCAGGCAGGCATAGAGGTGGCGACGGGACGCTCCGTCAGATTCGCTTCCATGTGCCGATGACGGCGGCGCTTCTGTCCAGCCACCGCACCGTGCCCCCCTTCGGCCTAGACGGCGGCGAAAACGGCGAGGTTGGCCAGCAATGGGTGATCCGCACCAACGGCGATATCGACAAGCTGGAGGGGCGCGACCGCACCGACATGTCGCCGGGGGACATCTTCGTTATCCAAACCCCGTCCGGCGGAGGTTTCGGCGCAGCTTGAAGCTGCACCGACGACCTTTCCAAATCAGGTTTTGGCGGGACGAAGCCGCGGATAGGCGAGATTGGAGGCAAGCAGACGCTCCGCCATCTCCACATCGATATTTTTGCGCGCCGCGTAATCCTCCACCTGATCGCGGCCGACGTTGCCAACGCCGAAATAGCGAGCCTCCGGATGGGAAAAATAGAAGCCCGAAACGGAAGAGGCCGGCAGCATCGCGAAGCTGTCGGTCAGTCTGATCCCCGCGCGTTCCTCCGCCTCCAGCAGACGGAAAAGATCGATCTTCTCCGAATGTTCCGGACAGGCCGGATAACCCGGCGCCGGACGGATGCCCTGATAAGCCTCCCGGATCAGTTCGTCATTGCTGAAATTCTCTGTCGATGCATAGCCCCAAAGTTCTTTCCGGGTCCTTTCATGCATATATTCGGCCGTCGCTTCCGCCAGCCGGTCGGCAAGCGCCTTCAGCATAATACTGCTGTAATCATCATGAGTTCGCTTGAATTCCTCAAGCTTTGTCTCAATCCCGAGGCCCGCTGTTACGGCAAAACCACCCAAATAATCATTGAGGCCGCTTTCCGCCGGTGCGATGTAATCGGCAAGGGAGTGATTGGGCCGTCCGTTGGTGCGCTTCATCTGCTGGCGCAGGAAATGAAAACGATGCCGCACCTCCGCCCGATTGTCGTCCGTATAGATCAGCACATCGTCGCCCTCGCGCGCGGCAGGGAAGAAGCCGACCACGGCAGCGGCCTGCAGCCATTCTTCAGTAATGATCTTGTCCAGCATGGCGCGGGCGTCGTTGTAAAGCTCGGTTGCCGTCTCGCCGACCACCTTGTCTTCCAGAATGCGGGGAAAATGCCCCGCCAGCTCCCAGGTGCGGAAGAAGGGCGACCAGTCGATATAATCGACGAGGTCTTTCAAATCGATGTCCGTATATTCGCGGATGCCGGTGTAACCCGGAACCGGCGGCTGGTAGCCTTTCCAGTCAATGGGAACCGCATTCGCGCGGGCTTCCTCAAGCGTGCTCTGCACATCCGGGCGGGATTTTTTGAGGTAATTTTCCCGCACCTCCTCATATTCCGCCTTGATATTATCGCGGAGCGACTGGTTGTTTTCCTCGCTGGTGAGCTGCGTCGCGATCCCGACGGCACGAGAGGCATCGGTCACATAGATGGTCGTTCCCTCGTACTGCGGGGCGATTTTAAGCGCCGTATGCACCTTGGAGGTCGTCGCCCCGCCAATCAGGAGCGGCAGGTGGAAATTCTGCCGCTGCATTTCGGCGGCAACCGTCGCCATTTCTTCGAGCGAGGGCGTGATCAGGCCGGAAAGACCGATGATATCCACTTTCTCGGCAATCGCGGTTTCCAGAATCTTCGGATAGGGCACCATCACGCCAAGGTCGATCACCTCGAAATTATTACATTGCAGGACCACGCCGACGATATTCTTGCCAATGTCATGCACATCGCCTTTCACGGTCGCAAGCAGCACTTTGCCTTTCGTTTTTGACGCCCCGGTCTGATCCTTCTCCGCCTCAATAAAGGGGAGCAGATGGGCCACCGCCTGCTTCATGACGCGGGCGCTTTTCACGACCTGCGGCAGGAACATCTTGCCCGAACCAAAGAGATCGCCGACCACATTCATGCCGTCCATCAGCGGCCCTTCGATTACCTGAATGGGGCGCGGGAACTGAAGGCGCGCTTCCTCCGTATCCTCGATGATATAGTCGGAAATGCCCTTCACGAGCGCATGGGTAAGCCGTTCGCCAACTGTTCCTTCACGCCAGGAGAGATCAACAACATTGCTCTTCTTCTGGCCGATGGCTTCCTCCGCCACTTCCAGAAGCCGCTCCGTCGCGTCGTCGCGGCGGTTGAAGACCACATCCTCGATCCGGTCGCGAATATCCGCCGGAATGTCGGAATAGACGGCAAGCTGGCCCGCATTGACAATGCCCATGTCCATCCCGGCCTCTATCGCGTGATAGAGGAAGACCGAATGCATGGCCTCGCGCATCGCGTTATTGCCGCGAAGCGAGAAGGACATGTTGCTGACCCCACCGCTGATCTGGATATGGGGGAGGCTCTTTTTAAGCTCCACCGTTGCCTCGATATAGTCGCGGGAGAAATTCCGATGCTCGTCAATCCCCGTCGCGATGGGGAAGATGTTGGGATCGAAAATGATATCCTGCGCCGGGAAGCCGATCTTCTCCGTCAGGATCTTGTAAGATCGGGTGCAAATCTCGATCATCCGCGCCTTGCTGTCAGCCTGCCCTGTCTCATCAAACGCCATGACGACCGCCGCCGCGCCGAATTTCCGGATTTCCCGGGCATGGCGGATAAATTCATCCTCGCCTTCCTTCAGCGAGATGGAATTGACCACGCCCTTGCCCTGCACGGTTTTAAGGCCCGCCTGCAGCACGTCCCATTTGGAACTGTCGATCATCAGCGGCACCCGGCTGATATCGGGCTCCGATGCGATGAGGTTGAGGAAGGTCGTCATCGCGGATTGGGCATCCAGCATGGCGTCATCCATATTCACATCGACGATCTGCGCGCCGTTGACTACCTGGTCGCGGGCGATATCAAGCGCCGTCGCATAATCGCCGTCCAGAATAAGCTTTTTGAACTTGGCCGATCCGGCGACATTCGTCCGTTCCCCGACATTCACGAAGCCCGCCACATCATCCATATAAAGCGGCTCCAGCCCACTCAGGCGGCAAACGGGCTCGATCTCCGGAATTGCGCGAGGCGGCGTTTGCTCTACAGCCTCGGCAATGGCGGCGATATGCTCGGGCCGGGTGCCGCAGCAACCGCCGACGATATTCACAAGGCCGCTTTTCGCAAACTCGCCAAGCTGTTCGGCCATATAAGCGGGCGTGTCGTCATATTCGCCGAGTTCATTGGGGAGCCCTGCATTCGGATGCACGCTGACATGGGCAGAGGCAATATGAGAAACGGCTTGAATATGAGGTCGTAAGTCCTTCGCGCCTAATGCACAATTAAAACCGATACTGATCGGTTCCACATGCGCCATGGAAGCCCAGAACGCCTCCGCTGTCTGACCGGAAAGCGTCCGGCCCGACGCATCGGTAATGGTGCCGGAAACCATGACGGGATAGCGTATCCCGACTTCCTCGAAATAGCTCAGGACCGCATAGATCGCGGCCTTACAGTTGAGGCTGTCGAAGACCGTTTCGATCAGGATGATATCCGCCCCGCCATCGATAAGACCTCGAAGCGCCTCGTCATAGGCGGTGACCAGTTCATCAAAGGTTACATTGCGGTAGCCGGGATCGTTCACATCTGGGGAAATGGAGGCCGTCCGGTTGGTCGGCCCGAGAACCCCGGCAACGAAGCGAGGTTTATCCGGTGTTTTCTCACTCCAGCGATCGGCGACTTTCCGGGCAAGGGCGGCGCCTTCGCGGTTCAAGTCATAAACCGCCGCCTCCATGCCGTAGTCGGCCTGCGCAATTGTCGTGGAATTAAAGGTATTTGTCTCCAGAATATCCGATCCCGCCGCAAGAAACTGATCATGGATACTCTCAATCACCTCGGGCTTGGTGAGGGTCAGAAGATCGTTATTCCCTTTCAGATCCGACGGCCAGTCCGCATAGCGGGTGCCGCGGTAATCCTCCTCCGTCAGGCCGAAACCCTGGATCATGGTGCCCATGGCCCCGTCCAAAACCAGAATACGCTTCTTCAGCAGGGCTTCGATCTTTTCGAAAGAGGATGACTTTTTCATCACAAACCTTTGATTTTAAAATAGAATAGGAATTTATACGGCAATTCTTGCATTTGTGGGACGCAGCCCCAGCGTATGGCAGACCGAATAGACAAGATCGGCCCGGTTCAGGGTGTAGAAATGAAAATCCGTCACCCCGGCCCGCTGCAACTGGCGGCATTGTTCGGACGCGACCATTGCCGCGACCAGACTGCGCGTTGCCGGATCCTCATCCAGATCCTCGAATAGATGGGTCAGCCAGGCCGGAATCTGCGTGCCGCACTGACCGCTGAACTGGCGAATTTTCGAATAGCTCGTGACCGGCAAGATACCCGGCACAATTGGAATGGTAATCCCGTGGCTGCGCGCCCTATCCACAAAGCGGAGATAGGTTTCCGGATCGAAAAAGAACTGCGTGATCGCACGGGTTGCGCCCGCATCCATTTTCCGTTTCAGATAATCGATATCAGCAAGGCTGGATTTGGCATCGGGATGGATTTCCGGGTAACACCCCACCGAAATCTCAAAATCATGGCGCTTTTTTAGATGTGAAATCAACTCGACAGAGCCTGCGAAGCCGCCCGGATGCGGCCGGAATTTATCATAGCCTTCCGGCGGATCGCCCCGAAGCGCAACGATATGCTTGACGCCACTTTCCCAATATTGATCAGCCACCTCCTCAAGCTCGGCCGTCGTGGCTCCGACGCAGGTAAGATGCGCCGCCGGCTCAAGGTCTGTCTCGCGGCGAATGCGGGCAACCATGGCATGGGTACGCTCACGGGTCGATCCCCCCGCCCCGTAGGTCACCGAAACGAATTTCGGACGGAGCGGCGCAAGCCGGTTCAATGCCTGCCACTGCTTTTCGGCAAGCTTGTCCGAGGTCGGTGGAAAAAATTCGAAGGAAACGGTAACCGGTGGCTGGCCCACAGGAGCCGCAAGACCGGTGGATGTGCCTTCCGATACAGGAATTCCTGACATAATCATGCGTTTGCTGCTCCCTTGGATTTAACATCGGCCCCAGCGGCGGCCGTCCAGATATTCACCGTCAGCGGATCGCCCGCTAGGACCTGACAATCCATGGCGGCGAGCCCTGCCTGCTCACAATATTCGGCCACCGTCGCCTTATCGAAGCCCGCCTGCCGGTGCGCATGCTCTCGCATCAGGCTGTCGACATCATGACGGGCGAAATCAACAATCGCCATCTGCCCGCCCGGCCGGAGGACGCGGGCGGCTTCGGCGATTACCTTTTCCGGCGCCTCCGCATAATGCAGGACCTGATGGATAACGATGGCGTCCTGACTTCCGCCCGCAAACGGCAGGTTGTACATATCGGCGAGGCGAACCTGACAGTTGCGAAGCCCCGCCTCCTCGATCTCCGCGCGGGCAAAGGACAGCATCTCGCGACTGGTATCGACGCCGATAGCATGGGTGACGCGCGGGCCGAAAAGCTCCAGCATCCGGCCCGTCCCGGTTCCAATATCGAGAAAATCAGTAATAACCTGTCCTTTGAAAATACTGAGGAGCACCCTCTCGACCTCTTTTTCCGGCACATGCAGGGATCGAATTTCGCGCCAGCGGGCAGCGTTTTCCCGGAAATATTCCTCCGCCGCCATGACACGCGCCTGTTTCACCGTTTCCAGCCGTTCGAGATCGCGGGAAACAGTGAAATCCGTCTCTGGCACCAGATCGACAAGGGTACGGGCAAGCAGTGAGGAATTGTTTTTGCTGGACAGACGGTAATAGACCCAACTTCCTTCCTGAAAACGATCCAGCAATCCCGCTTCGCAAAGTAATTTCAAATGGCGCGAAACACGCGGCTGGCTCTGTCCCAGGATCTGGGTCAATTCGCTTACCGTCAGCTCTGAATGGCCGCATAGAACGAGAAGCCGTAACCGGGTTTCTTCGCCTGCAGCCCGCAACCCCTGAAGCAGGTTTTCCACATCAACCTCATCAAATTCAATAATTTAACAGATATAAACATATTTTTATATCTTTGTACATAAGAAAGATGACAGGGAAAGCGACTTTTTGGCAACACATGTGGAGGATTTTATTAACCCTGACAGGCAGTGACTCGCCTTGAATTCGACCCTGTGTTACCAAAATGTCCATATCGTTATTCTGTCGAAGATTTAATTTTTATTTAAAAATCGTCGTCGTACAGGGAAATGACAGGGCTAAAGATTTTGGTAATAGTTGCTATAATAGGGTACCGGCCGATAGAGTAACTGCCGACAAAAGCTGGAAAAGAATAACATGGGTTCGAAACTTATTTTCTCTCCTGTCATTAAAGGCCTGGCGGCCTGCGCCCTGCTCGTAGTGGTGAGCGGTTGCGCCACGGCGCCCGCCAAGGAAGGCCAGTCGGTAAAAGTCATGTATGACGAGGTCTATGACCCGCTTGAGCCGATGAACCGCTATTTCTTTGATGTGAATTATGCGCTAGACGCGCTTTTCATCAAGCCGGTCTCGGAAATGTACCGCGGCACGGTCCCGCAAGCCGTACGTGACAGCGTCACAAACTTCCTGACAAACCTGTCGCAGCCGATCTATCTGATCAATAATGTCCTGCAGGGCAATATTGACGCCGCGGGCCGGAATATGGGCTCCTTCGTGACCAATACGTTCCTCGGGCTTGGCGGTCTGTTTGATGTTGCGCAGCTTAATAACCAGAAGGAAGATATGGGCCAGACATTCGCTGTCTGGGGCGCCCCGGAAGGACCCTATCTTGTTATTCCGGTCATTGGACCGGCCACGACCCGCGCGGCCATCGGCAATGTCGGCGACTATTTTGCCGATCCGGTTAATATGGTCGCCCGGAACAACGATATTGACAATGCCGCGCTTTATCGGGCCGCGGCCAGCGGCATCGATGCCCGCTCCCGCTCGATCGAAGCGCTTGACGAAATCGAGAAGAATTCGATTGATTTCTATGCGACGGTGCGCAGCCTCTATCGTCAGCATCGCCGTCACCTGATCCTGAACGGAGAAGGCCAGACGGACCAGTTGCCCGTCATGTCATTCGATGAAGATGATACGGTCAATAAGAAAAACTGATTTTCGAAACATGCCCTTTACCGGCTCCTTGCCGCGATACCACCGGCAGGGCTTTCACCGGGAGTTCTGATCCATGATGAAAAAAAGCATTCTGCCCGCCTTTCTTTTCCTTTTTGCGGTAATCGCGACGGCTGTACCCGGCGCGGCGCGTGCCGATGGCGACAAGGAACAGGCCGCGGTTGAGCTGATCAAAAACCTTGGCAACGAGGCGGTCAAAACCCTTGCCGACACTTCCCTCAATGAAAAGCAGAAGGCACAGAAATTCGAAGAGCTTCTGGACAAGGGCTTCGATATGCGCCTTGTCGGCCAGTTCGTGCTCGGCCGCTACTGGCGCGAGGCCAGCGATTCCCAGAAGACCGAATTCCAGAAGGTCTTCCGCGACTATATGGTCAGCAGCTACAGCGACAAGATCGGCTCCTATTCGGGCGAAGATCTGAAAATCAAGGAAGCCAAATCGCTCAACGACCGGGAATCTCTCGTCTATGCGCTGATTGAACGGCCAAACGGCCCACCGATCAAGCTTGACTGGCGGGTACGCAAAACCAAGTCGGGCGAGGAAAAGGTCATCGATGTAATTGTCGAGGGGATCAGCATGGCACAGACCCAGCGGTCTGAATTTGCCTCCGTGATCGGACAACCTGGCGTCGGCATCGACGGCCTGATCAAAAAGCTGAAGGAACAAACGATGAAAGGGGAAGGCTGAGCCGCCCCCTTCCCTGTTCCCCTTTCAATCACGCCTTTTCAAAGCAATAACCGACCGCCCGCACGGTGCGAATGAGATCAGGCTCCCCTTCTCCGTTCAGGGCCTTGCGGAGCCGCCGGATATGCACATCAACTGTGCGATCCTCAACATAGACATTCTGTCCCCAAACGCCATCCAACAACTGCTCGCGCGAGAGAACCCGCCCCGAGCGTTCCAT
>SBHH01000130.1 GCA_006226265.1 Alphaproteobacteria bacterium
GAAAACAACCGGCATTTTGTAACCTCTCTGGCCCGCGGATTGGAGATTTTACAAGCCTTTAGGCCGGGAGAAGGACCGCTTGGCAATAACGAACTGGCGAAACGAACGGCATTGCCGAAATCCACCGTCTCGCGCCTGACGCACACTCTTCTTCAACTCGGATATCTGACCTATCGCGAAGGACTTGGGAAATACGAACCCTCCCCTGCGGTCCTGTCGCTCGGCTATACTTTTCTTGCAAACAACAAACTGCGGCTCCTTTCCCGCCCGCTGATGCAGGGGCTTGCCAAGCATTTCGGCCTCGGCGTTGCCATGGCGACGCGCGTCCGCCTCAATATGATGTATGTCGAAACAGTGCGGGGCGCCGATGAAAGTACGCTCCGGCTTGAAACCGGCTCCTACCTGCCGATCGCTGCGACCTCTGTCGGCCGGGCCTTTTTGTGTAAACTCCCGGAGGGGGAGCGGGATTTTCTGCTCGATCATATCCGGCGAAAGTTCGAGAATGACTGGCCAAGACTTAAAAAAGGGATCGAGCAGGCACAGCAAGATTTCGAGGCATATGGATTTTGTCTTTCCGTCGGGGAATGGGAACCGACATTCTATGCCGCAGGAACAGCCGTTCGCGATAATACTACGGGCGATATCGCGGCATATAATTGCGGCGGTTCCGCTTATCTGGTAACCGAGGAGAAATTGCGTGAGGAAGTTGGGCCCCGGCTTGTTGGTCTCGCGCGCAGTATCGAGGTCATGTGCGGCGTCACCTGACCCGCAACAATGCCACAAGAATAAAAGCAAGAAGAAAGAGAAGGATGCCTGATGGCTTTAGATAACGAAACATTTGCCTTGATGAAAGATGCCGTTGCCCGCTTTGTGCAGGAGCGACTGGTCCCGGCCGAGGATATCGTTGAGGAAACCAACGATGTGCCCGAGGAAATCATCGGCGAGATGCGGGAATTGGGCCTCTTTGGCCTCTCCATTCCGGAAGAGTACGGGGGGCTCGGCCTCAGCATGTTGCAGGAATGCGAAATCATTCACGAGCTCTGCAAGGCATCGCTCGCCTTCCGCTCCGTGATCGGAACCACGGTCGGCATCGGCAGCCAGGGCCTTGTCATGACGGGGACGGATGAGCAGAAGGAACAGTATCTCCCGCGTCTGGCGTCCGGCGAGATCATTTCCTCCTTCTGCCTCACGGAACCGGAGGCAGGCTCCGATGCCGCGTCGCTTCGGACAACGGCGGTTCGGGACGGCGGTGATTATGTCCTGAACGGCACCAAACGCTTTATCACCAATGCGCTCCGGGCGGGCATGCTGACCGTCATGGCGCGCACCAACCCGGATAAAAAAGGGGCGTCCGGCATCTCCGCCTTTCTTGTCGATCCGAAAACGCCCGGCATCACCATCGCCAAGGCCGATGACAAGATGGGCCAGCGCGGGACCAAGACGAGCGATGTGATTTTTGAAGATGCCCGCATTCCAGCCTCCGCGCTTCTTGGCGGAGAGGAAGGGCAGGGCTTCTATACGGCGATGAAGGTGCTCGACCGTGGCCGGCTGCATTTGAGTTCTGTCTCCACCGGTATTTCGGAGCGTATTCTCGCCGAAGCCCTCAATTACGCGGCGGAGCGCAAGCAGTTCGGTACGGCCATCGGCGAATTCCAGCTAGTCCAGGCGCTTCTCGCCGACAGTCAGGCCGAGCTTTTTGCGGGCAAGGCCATGACATTGGATGCTGCGCAAAAATATGATAATAAAGAAGATATTTCGATGCTGGCGGCCTGTTGCAAGATGTTCACGACGGAAGCGGCCGGAAAAATTGCCGACCGGGCCGTTCAAATTCATGGTGGATCGGGCTATATGTCGGAGTATAAGGTAGAACGGTTCTATCGTGATGTCCGCCTGCTGCGCCTTTACGAAGGGACCACGCAAATTCAGCAGCTTGTTATCGCGCGAAACATGCTGAAAACCCTGACGAACTAATAAGAAGGAATGAGATTATGGGTGTTGATACGATCACAAAGACCGTCCCCAATTTGAAGGGAAAAGTGAGCGAGGAGGAATGGGAGCAGCGGGTCAATCTCGCCGCCTGCTACCAGCTTGTCGCGCATTACGGCATGTCGGATATGATTTTCACCCATATCTCGGCCCGCGTGCCGGGAACGACGAACCAGTTTCTGATCAATCCTTACGGCCTCTTCTTTGACGAGATTTCGGCCTCCAGCCTGGTCAAGGTGGATATCGACGGCAATGTTCTGAGCGAAACCCCCTACAAGATCAACCCGGCAGGCTATACCATTCACAGTGCCGTGCATGGCGCGTGTCATGAAGTCGATTGCGTGCTGCATACCCATACGACGGCAGGCATGGCGGTCGCCGCGCAGAAGCAGGGCCTCTTGCCGATCAGCCAGCATTCCATGATGTTCTATGGCCGTCTTGCCTATCACGGTTACGAAGGCGTGGCCCTTGATCTTGACGAGCGTGAACGTCTGGTGCGTGACCTTGGCGATGGCATTGCCATGATCCTCCGTAACCACGGCCTGCTGACGGTTGGCGGCACGGTGTCGGAAGCCTTCCGGCGGATTTTCTATCTTGAGAAATCCTGCGAAGCGCAGGTCAAGGCGCTGGCGGGTGATTCTGAGCTGATCCTGCCGCCAAAGGAAGTCTGCGAGCATGCCGCTTCCCAGTTCAAGCCGTTCGGCACCAAGACGACCCTGGAATGGCCGGGCCTTTTGCGTATTCTTGATCGCAAGGGCAGCAACTTCCGCGACTAGAATTCAGTTTCCGGTCCGTTAATCAAAATCGTCGTCCCTCGTATTAAGCGTGGGGCGGCGATTTTCTTTTAAGGCTCCGGCTGCCGCTCGACCGGCTATAGATCGCGACAGCAACGACAAGAATGACGGCCATTGCGATGAACAGGCTGCGATAGGCGATGAGGGGCGCCGCGCCCGCTTCATCATGAAAGGCGCCGATAATGAAGCCCCCCATTCCCTGCATCACGAAAACGCCAAGAAAAACCGCCGTGTTCAGTGTCGCAATGCCGCGTCCCAACAGCTCTTCCGGGAAGATGGACCGGCCATGGGCCATGATGACGACCCCGTAATTGCCGACGAAGCAGAGCAGGATCAGGAGGATCGAGACGATCCAGACATTGATATCCGGGATGATGGCAAGCAGGATCAGGATGGCTATCGTCGTGCCTGCCGCCGACAGGATCAGATATTTGCGGTTTGAAAAGAGGCTGTCGAGATAGCCGTAGAAAAGGCTTGCGCAGATCATCGCAAGCGTCATGGCAAACAGGATATTGCCGCGTGTCGTCGTGTCGAGACCAT